>DASWTK010000268.1:0-4773 GCA_036402175.1 Chitinophagaceae bacterium
GACTACGCTTTCAATTGCTGGAAAAAACGAGGTTTCTGTCCAGCTCAAGCCTTCCAGCGGCGATATGAATGAAGTAGTGGTGGTTGCTTATGGAGTTCAGAAGAAGGAATCTATTACCGGATCCATTGCTACTATCGGGGCTAAACAGCTGGAAAACAGGTTAACAACCAATATCACCCAGGCGCTTGCAGGTGCAGCGCCAGGTATTTCGGCTACCTCAGGCAATGGACAGCCCGGAAGCAGCGCTGCGCTGAGAATCAGAGGATTTGGATCGGTCAACGCAAGCAGCGCTCCCTTGTTTGTGGTTGATGGTTTCCCTTACGAGGGATTTATCGGCGATCTGAATACAAATGATATTGAAACTATCTCGCTTTTAAAAGATGCATCATCTACTGCTTTATACGGTGCCCGCGCTGCCAACGGCGTGGTGCTGATCACTACCAAAAAAGGTAAAACAGCTGATCCGAAGGTGAATATCAATTTCACTACCGGCTTCAGTCAGCGGGGAATGCCCGAATATGAGATGGTCAAAACCAATGACTACTATCCTGCAATGTGGCAGGCGCTGAAGAACAGCCTGATGTATCCGGCATCGGGTACCGGCTTGTCGGATGCTGCTGCTTCAACCCAGGCCTCGAACACGATCGCGGCTCAGCTTATTTACAATCCTTATAATGTTCCCAATAACGCAATCGTAGGGGTTGATGGAAAACTGAATCCGGGAGCTACACTGCTTTATAACGAATTCGACTGGTTTGAGCCATTATCTCAGAATGGTAACAGGAATGAAGTTGCTATCAGCACGTCTGCAAAATTGGGCAAGTCAGATTATTTTATCTCGCTGAACTACCTGAAAGATGAGGGATTTGTGCTGAATTCAGATTATGAAAGAGCCAGCGCACGTATCAACCTGAATTCACAGGTAAAGGAATGGCTGCGGACCGGTATAAACATCAGTGGAGTTATTGTGAAATCGAACCAGGCCAGCGCGGGTGATAATAACGCCAGCAGCATTGTTAACCCGTTTGTATTCGCAAGGCGTATAGGACCTATCTATCCGGTACACGCCTACAGCAATACAGGCGCTCCTGTTTTAGACCCATTCGGCGTGCACATGTACGATTACGGTCAGCATCCGGGTGCGGTTAACAGGCCACAGGGCGCGTTCCCCGGCCGCCACGTGATCTACGAAACAATGCTGAATCAGAATATTTCTTCAAGGAACAGCATCATTGCACGTACATATCTTGAGGGCAAATTTTTAAAGGATTTCACATTTACAACCAATGTGGGTCTTGACCTGAACAACACACGTACAAAAGGTTTTCAAAACAGGATTGTTGGTGATGGTGTAACGGCTGGTGGTACTTCCTCAGCTTCGGCAAATGAATTCAGGACAATATCCATGAACCAGCTTTTGAATTACAGAAAGGCTATTGGTCGTCACGACTTCAGCATTTTACTGGGTCATGAAAACCAGTGGATCAATGAAACCTATTTCAGCGGCAGCAGAAGAGGAATGAACCTGGACGGCAATGTGGAGCTCGTGAATTTCGTAACACTGGCAAATGTTACAGGGAACTTCGACAACCTTCGCAGGGAAGGTTATTTCAGTCGATTGAACTATAACCTCGACAATAAATATTTTGTTGAGTTGTCATACAGAAGGGACGGTTCATCGAGGTTTTCGCCAGAGTCACGCTGGGGTAATTTCTATTCAGTAGGCGCTTCATGGTTTGCAAAACGTGAAACTTTCCTTGAGAACGTTGACTGGCTTAGCGAATTAAAGATCAGGGCCGCTTATGGAACTGTTGGAAATGACGCGCTGGATACGTACTATGAATACCAGGCGCTTTATGGACTGGGATGGAACAATGCAGCAGAACCGGGCGCAATCGCTACGAAGCTGACAAATCCTGATCTTACCTGGGAGGTGAATAAAACCCTGAGTCTTGGAATTGATTTCGGCGTATTCAAGAACAGGATCACCGGTTCGATCGAATTTTTCGACAGGGGTTCATCCGATCTGTTATTTGACGTGCCTTATGGTTTATCTGCCGTGGTTACTACTCGTACAGAAAATATCGGTACCATGTCAAATAAGGGTGTGGAAGTTCAATTGAATGCCGATATCGTTCGTTCAAAAGATATTACATGGAGCTTACAGTTGAATGGAACCAGTCTTAAAAATGAAATAACAAAACTGCCGGGAGGACAACCAATCACCAGTGGAACCAAAAGACTGGCGGAAGGCAAGGATCTCTACGCGTTTTACCTGAGGCAGTGGTATGGAGTAGATCCAACTGATGGAGCAGGTCTTTACTATGCGCTGCCCGGACTTACAAGCGGTTTCAGAATTACCAAGAACGGCGACACTGTTGTAACAAATCCGACAAATGCGAAATATGATTATTCGGGTTCCGCCATTCCAAAACTCTTCGGATCAATAGGAAGCTCATTCGATTTCAAAGGATTCGGCTTTGCATTCCTGCTGAATTATCAGATAGGCGGAGAATTTTATGATGGCAACTACCAGGGCCTGCTTACTCCTTCATATGGAGCTACACTGCATAACGATGTATTAAGGTCATGGCAGAAACCAGGTGATATCACCGATTTTCCAAGACTTGACATATCAGGCGCAAGTAACTTCAATGCACAGTCGAACCGTTTTCTGATAGACGCCTCTTATCTGAGCATAAGGAGTGTGACCGTGTCATATGGTTTCAGAAAGAATTTGCTGGATAAACTTCGTGTTAGTCAGCTCAGGTTCTACGTTTCCGGTGAAAACCTGGTGGTGTTCTCAAAAAGAACGGGCTTGAATCCTGCTGAGAGCTTCAACGGAACCAATAGCGCAATCTATGTTCCTAACAGAGTGTTGAGCGCAGGTGTTAATGTTTCATTTTAAGAATAATACTATCAAATTTTCAGATATGAAAAAAGTAACTGTTTTAGCTTTTATAGCTTTTTTTACACTGGTAACCTCATGTAAAAAAGAATTTCTGGACACTGGTCCAACTGCAAGTGGTGATGAAGAATCAATTTTTACAACAACCACCAATGCCGCGAATGTAATTAACGGTGTTTACAGGTATCTCTATTCGCGTTATGGCGATCAGAATCAACCTGGCCAGGGTGGCATCATGCTGATGTTCGACTTTATGGGAGAGGACCTGCATCAATCCGCGGCAACCTGGTACACCACTGCAGGTTCAGGAACAGGCGGATGGGTTAGTCAGAAAAATGACGCCAGCGGATGGGTATCTTATCCATTCCGTTTATACTATCGCTGTATTGGTAACGCGAATGCACTGATTGAGAATATTGATGCAGCAATAGGTCTTGATACAGACAAAAAGCGCCTGAAAGCTGAAGCACTGACAATGCGCGCGTGGAGTTATTTTAACCTGGTGCAGACATTCGGCAGCCGATATGTACCAGGCAATACAAACAGCCAGCCTGGCGTATCAATGCCCCTTACCACTAAGGACTTGAAATTGCCACGGTTAACAGTTGAGGCAAACTATGCTCAGATCATCAAAGACCTTGATGAAGCGCTGGCGTTATTTGCGGCAGCTTCCGCGGCACCTAACAAGTCGCACCTGAGCTTGAACGCTGCAAAGGCGATTAAAGCACGAGTTGCTCTGACAAAAGGTGATTGGGTAACTGCCGCAGACCTGGCAAAGCAGGTTACTGCCGTCAGTTCTTATTCACTGATGTCAAACACACAATACCAGGAAGGCTTTAATAGTATTGCCAATCCTGAGTGGATCTGGGGAGCCTTCATACAAGACGACCAGGGCGATACTTTCGGCTCTTATCATGCGCAGATTTCCTGGGATGGAAATACTACTTATATCAGAAGTCGTCCCAAGCGTATTAATTCTGCCTTGTATAATCTGATCACGGCAACCGACGTGAGGAAAAAAATGTGGGAGCCGGCGCCTACGTCAGCCAATTTCCCATTACCTCTGTCTACCTATATCAGGGAGCCTTACATGAGCAGGAAATTCAAGACTAGAGCGCTTCCAACAATTGGCGATGTCCCGTACATCCGCCTTGCTGAGATGTATCTTATCATGGCCGAAGCCTATGCAAGAACTCCGGGAAAAGAAACCGATGCGAAGAATGCTTTGTTCACATTGGCAAAAAACAGGGATGCGAATTATACATTAAGCTCAAATACAGGACAGGCATTGATTGACGAGATCCTGGTTCAAAGAAGAGTTGAGCTTTGGGGTGAAGGTTTCAGGTTCTACGACCTGAAGAGATTGAACCTGCCGTTAGACAGAACTGTGGTGCCGAATTTTGTGTCTGCTTCTGTTGGTGGTGTGATGCAGGTTCCCGCGGGTGATAACCGTTGGGTGTTTGCAATTCCTATTGCTGAATTACAGGCAAATCCAAATGCTACTCAGAATCCGTAGGATTTAATTAAGATCATTTTATAACAGGCTGTCTCTTATGAGGCAGCCTTTTTGTTTGCATTCATCTATCGTGCGTCAATATGCACAGGAATAAAATTATATTTGAGAACAACACATCTGTCATGAAAATTTTTCTGCTGGCTCCCCTCCTTTTTTTTCTCTTTTCCTGTAACAATGATCACAATTATGCCGATAAGGTATTTATTGGAAAGACCTGGACAGGAAATGAAACCAATGAGTGGGCAGAAGGCTTAGCTGTGATTGCCGATACGATCGCGTTTGTTGGTAATGAAAATGACCTGAGAAAATGGATCGGTGAAAAAACTGAAGTGGTGGAACTTGATAGTGT
>DASWTK010000269.1:0-22858 GCA_036402175.1 Chitinophagaceae bacterium
CACCCCTCTATGTTTACCATGCTGAAAAGATCAGGGAACAGTACGACAAACTGCAAAAGGCCTTTGCCGCTACACCTACGCGATTCTTCTATGCCTGCAAAGCGCTCACGAACATAAATATCCTGAAATACATCAATGAGCTGGGAGCAGGGCTTGATTGTGTCAGCATCAATGAAGTAAAGCTCGGATTGAAAGCAGGATTTCAACCGGGTAATATTTTGTATACACCCAATTGCGTTGACTTCGCTGAAGTGGTGGAAGCAAAAGATGCCGGTGTAAGCATTAACCTTGATAATATTTCACTGCTTGAACAATTCGGAAATCGCTTCGGTGGATCTTATCCCGTTTGCATACGGCTGAACCCGCACATCATGGCGGGAGGCAATTTCAAGATTTCCACTGGTCATGTCGACAGCAAGTTTGGAATATCAATTCATCAGTTGCGCCATATTGAAAGGGTTGTAAAAACCTTTAAGATGCACGTGAACGGATTGCATATGCATACCGGAAGTGAAATAAAGGACATAGGCGTATTCCTGGAAGGACTGGAAGTAATGTTCAGCATGGCAACACATTTCCCCGATCTTGAATTTATTGACCTCGGAAGCGGCTTCAAAGTACCTTATCAGCCGGATGATCCCGAAACAGACGTGGAATCACTGGGACAAAAAGTTACCGCAGCATTCGCCACGTTTGAAAAGGAATCGAAGAAAAAGCTCCAGGTATGGTTTGAGCCGGGAAAATATCTTGTAAGCCAGGCCGGCTATTTTATAGTAAAGGCAAATGTGGTGAAACAAACTCCAGCAACCGTATTTGCCGGAGTGAACAGCGGATTCAATCATTTGATCCGGCCCATGTTTTACGAAGCGTATCACCATATCAGGAACATTTCGAATCCGGATGGACCTGAACGTATTTATACAGTAGTTGGAAACATCTGCGAGACCGACACCTTTGCGTGGGACCGGAAACTGAATGAAGTCAGGGAAGGTGATTACCTTGTGTTTTATAATGCCGGAGCATATGGATTTGAAATGTCGTCAAATTTCAATTCACGCCTGAAGCCTGCTGAAGTTTTATTCAAGGATGGCAAGGCGCACCTTATTCGTAAACGCGACGTTTTTGAAGACCTGTTACGGAATCAGGTGGAAATAGTTTGACACTGATGAACGAAAATCATTTTATAAAATTGATAAAACATCCTGTAAGGTTCAGGATGTTTTTATTTTCAAAACTTCCCAGCGCTTATTTCGCAGGTGTGAGGATAAGGTACATTGATGAAACACGCTGCAAGGTCTCTATTCCGTTTAAATGGTTTACACAAAACCCATTCCGCTCAACCTATTTCGCCTGCCTTAGCATGGCCGCGGAAATGAGTACCGGCGCACTTGCCATGGCGCATGTTTACAATCGTAAACCCGCCGTCTCCATGCTTGTTGTGAAAGTTGAATCAGAATATTTTAAAAAAGCTACTGGTTTAACCACGTTTCTGTGCGAAGATGGCAATTTGATCAGGCAGGCAATTGAAGAAGCTATCCGAACGGGCGAGTCGGCCGTAGTTCGTGCTGCTTCTGTTGGCGTAAACGAACGGGAGGAGACAGTTGCTCTTTTCCACGTAACCTGGTCGTTCAAGGTTAAAAGATCATAAGCTTCAATACTCATATAATTCAAACTCCACATCACCAATGAAAATAACTTTCCACGGCGCGGCCCGCTCGGTTACAGGATCAAAGCACCTTCTCGCTTTAAAGGACGGACGACAGGTATTGCTTGATTGTGGTATGTTCCAGGGAATGGGTAAGGAAACGGAGATACTCAACCGCGAATTTGGTTTCGATCCTGCTTCGGTAACTGCAATGGTGCTTTCACATTCCCACATTGACCATAGCGGCCTGATACCAAAACTGGTGAGCGAAGGTTTTGGTGGAAAGATCTTTTGCACTCCCGCAACCAAAGAACTGACACAGGTTTTACTGCTTGATTCGGCAAAGATCCAGGAGGAGGATGTGCGTTATCTTAATAAACGCAGGGCTTTGCAGGGCAGACCTTATCTGAAACCGCTTTATACCAAAGTAGATGCCGCTAATGCGATGCAGCAGTTTGAGGCCATCGAATATGGAATATGGTTCAGGGTTATTGATGGAGTAGAATGTATGTTCACAGATGCAGGTCACATTATTGGCAGCGCGGTGGTGAACCTCAGGATTACAGAGAATGGAAAGCAAACAACATTGACATTCAGCGGAGACGTTGGGCGCTATCGTGATGTTATCCTGCGTTCACCCCAGGATTTCCCTCAGGCTGATTATCTAATAATGGAATCAACTTATGGCGATAGCCTTCATGATATTCATACAACCACGCCCGACCTGCTGCTCAGCTGGATTGAAAAGGCCTGTCTGAAAAATAAAGGCAAATTGATCATACCCGCGTTCAGCGTTGGCAGAACCCAGGAGCTTCTGTTTGCTTTGAATCAGCTGGAACTGGAAAAACGATTACCCGACCTTAATTACTACGTCGACAGCCCGCTGAGCATTGAGGCGACGTCTGTAGTGAAGAGATATCCTGCGTATTTCAACAAGACCATTCAGCAGATCCTGAAAAGCGATCATGATCCTTTTGGATTTCGCGGATTGCATTTCATAGAGTCGGTAGATCAGTCCAAACAGCTCAACTATAACAACGATCCTGCAGTGATCATTTCGGCAAGCGGAATGGCTGAGGCAGGTAGGGTAAAACACCACATCAGCAATAATATTGAGAGCAGCCGTAACGTAATCTTAATGACCGGGTATTGCGAACCTAACTCACTCGGCGGGCGATTGATGGCGGGAGCAAAGGAAGTTACGATCTTCGGCATACTGCATGAGGTACATGCGGAGGTCGGCGCAATGCGCAGCCTCAGCGCGCATGGCGATTATGAAGACCTTTGTCAATGGCTTGCCTGCCAGGATCCGAAAGCAATTAAGAGACTTTTCCTGGTGCATGGGGAATTCGACGTTCAGGAATCATTTAAAGACCGCCTGATCAAAAAGGGATTTCTGGATATTGAAATACCCGCGCGCCATTCCGAACACGGCCTTGGCTAAGAATACTAGATCTCACTGATCCATTTTTTGAAAGCGCTTGAATTTTCCTGGCTTACAATTATTTCTTCGTCAAGCTGAAGCATAAGCTCAACACTTATCTTGCTGCGCTCAAGGGGTTTGAACCTCCTGATAAAATTCGCGTTGACGATATATTTTCTGTTGGCCCTGTAGAACATATTATTGTCAAGCTCGGTTTCCAGCTCTGCCAGGTTATTGGCTTCGGCCATATACTTTCGATTGTCTTTGTCTACGAGGAACACCAGCTTGTGTTCTGTAAAAAAGTAAACAATGTCCTCGGTCCTGATTGCCTGGAACTCCATTCCACGTTTGACAATGATCCTCGATTTTTTCTTTTCCTGCGTATTATTGAAATAACTGAAAAGGGTTGAGTAGTTGCCAAGGAAATGCTGCTGTAATCCCTTGTATTTTTTCATGGCTCCCTTTAGTTTATCCTGGTCGATCGGTTTTAAAATATAATCTATGCTGTTGTATTCAAATGCTTCCGTGAGGTATTTATCGTACGCGGTAGTGAAAATTACCGGGCAGGTAACATCACATGCTTTGAAGATATTAAATGAAGGCCCGTCAGATAATTGCACATCCATAAATATAAGATCGGGCGAGGGGTTCTGACTCAACCATTGAACTGTGTCGCGTACGCAACCGAAAGCGGCTACTACTTTCAGGTTGTCCTCAATTGCTTTAAGCTCGCTTAGCAGGCATTCGTAAGCGGGTTTTTCGTCTTCGATAATTAGAACATTCATGGCTAAAATTTTAAAATGGGTAATCTGACTGTAAAAAATCTATAGTTGTTTTCAACGAGTATGTTTTTCCTTGTAATAAGCTTGTATCTGTTATCAAGATTGTTAAGTCCTATCTTATTGGAAGGCGCCGATTGTTCTTTTGGTTTTACAGGATTGCGCACTACTACATAGTTTGCAGAAACAGCCACTTTGATGTCGAGCGGATGCGTTTCATTGAACTCATTATGTTTGATTGCATTTTCCACCAGTGTCTGCAATGAGATAGGTGGGATCAGGAAATCCTCAGCGCTCACGTCATTGATCTCAATGACCATGTTGACCGCGTCGGCGAAACGAATTTTAAGCAGGTAGAAGTAATTACTTATGAATTCAAGCTCTTCTTTCAGAAGCACCAGGTCCTTTTCCTTATTACATAATATATATCTGTACACTTTCGCAAGAGTGTCGTTGAATAATCTTGCGCTTTGGGGTTCACGTGTAATGAGATAGGATAAGGTATTTAAAGAATTGAAGATAAAATGCGGGTCAATTTGTGTTTTCAATGCTTCCAGTTCGGCTTCCACTTTTGCGGATTCCATTTTTTCGGCCCTGACCCTGTTAAATTCCATCTCACGACGGAGTAAAATGATCTCAAAAAGATTATTAACAAATAGAATGGTGATGATAACAAAAAGCGAAGCCAGCAGAATGGCCGTCTGGTTAGGCCTGTTCTCCCTCGACAATCCGCTCCAGGCATACAGCGCAGCAAGGGAAATTATGCCCGAATACAACACGTTCACGAGGAAGTAGGTTACAATGATCCTTAAATAGGTGTCATACATTTCCACGTTTGTCTTCCTGATAAAGTACATCAGGCGCATATTTCCGTTCCAGATAACGAAGCCGGTAAAAATGAAGAAGAGGTAGGAGAGAACCAGTTCCCAGGTCTCATAAAGGCTATTCGTGATCAGTCCCGCCACATTGGGAATGCAAACCGCTATTAACGGTATGACTAAATAGCTATAAGTTCGGTTCAGCCGCTTGTTTGTGGCAACCGAAGCCGGATTGAAATTCATGGCAGGTGTTTTCAGTATGTCTTTCCGTGTAAAGAAAGTTTTTCTCCGGGTTAAGGATTACATTTTTCAGTTCTATCTCACAATTGACAATCTTTATCAAATGTATTTGAACAAAACTGGTTAAACGCATTTCTCATCTTATCTATTAACCATTCATACATTTATTACAGTTTCTTAACAAAGCAAATGCGGTTTTTAGGCAGTAACGCATTAACTGAATTTGAAAACATTAAAATTATGACTCAGGCATGTCAATTGACTGCTGAAATAAATAATTATTATATAATGTGTTTGTCATTAAATAAACGCTGTTCATGCTTTGTTCAGTTGTGTTCATGTGGTGTTGAGTGTAATTTTTACTTGCTTCAATTCAAAGCCATTCATACAATATGATTTTATTTAATACGGAACACCGCTGCATTGATCATATTTTAACTTGGATGCACGATAAATTTGCCTCGCCGGATTGACGTTGCCGTTGTTTATTCACTGTTGAAATATAGATGCTGAAAATTCGGTCGACCATAACACGGTTTCAGTCAGCAAAAATCAGTCTTCAGTAGTGTAATATTTTGTTCGTATAACAGATATAAAGAAATTACCATCTCATAAAGTGCGATAGTTTTAGTAAGGCCTTCCCGTTTTCTGGAGGGCCTTTTATATTCAGAGTGCTTATCCCTTTAAAACGCTGTTCGGACAACGTTCTTCACGCTTGGGTTTTTTGCAGACCCTTTTCACACAGCTAATATTCTGACGCTGCTGTCGTAACTGAATCCCGGCACTGCCCGGCGACTAATTAATTCACCAAAAATCTGCTATGATGAGAAAGTTGTTTCTGCTCTCATGGTTGTGTTGCATTGCCGCTATTGCAATGGCACAAACAAAAACGATCACTGGTAAGGTTACCGATCAAAAGACAGGGACACCTTTGCCAGGGGTTTCGATTTCTGTCAAAGGCACCCAATTGGGTACTACAAGTAAAGAAGACGGTTCTTTTTCAATTACTATCCCATCTGATTCGCGAGCCCTCGTTTTTTCTTACCTGGGTTATGGTGATGAAGAAAGATCAATTGAAAGAGTTAACAGTCTGAATGTCTCTCTTTCTGAAGGCGAAGGAAGGAAACTCGATGAAGTTGTTGTGGTGGCTTATGGCACACAACAAAAAAAGGAGATCACCGGAGCTTCGACAGTTGTAAAATCAAAGGACATTGCCAATATTCCGCGAACCTCGGTTGACCAGATCCTGCAGGGTAAGGTCGCCGGCCTGCAGTCTATAACTCCTACAGGACAACCGGGAGCTATTCAACAGATACGCATTCGTGGCATAGGTTCCATTACTGCCGGAGCGGCCCCGCTTTGGGTTGTTGATGGAGTGCCGGTGAATACGGGCGACTTCAGCAGAAATACAACTACCACCAACGCGCTATCGGGCCTGAACCCGAATGACATTGAATCGGTGACAGTTTTGAAGGACGCTTCCGCAACATCAATATATGGATCACGCGCGGCAAATGGCGTTATTCTGGTCACCACTAAAAAGGGTAAGGCGGGGAAATCCAGGATAAGAGTGGATTCTGAAGTTGGATTTTCAGAGCTCGCCAATTATCCCGATAACGGCAAGGTCCTTAATGCGGCTCAATGGCTGGAACTTACCAGGGAAGGACTCGTAAATGTTGGCGCAACGCAAGCGCAGATCGATAACATCATGAATGGTTATGGCGTGAATTCCGGAGTAGACACCGACTGGCTTGACCTGGTCACAAGAAGGGGCGGACAACAGCAACTGAATGTATCTGCTTCGGGCGGAAATGATAAAACAACCTATTTCCTCTCACTAGGTTATTTCAAACAGGAGGCGCCGGTGATCGCATCTGACTTCAAAAGGTACTCAGGTACGCTGAACCTTACCAATAAATTCAGTGAACGCTTTAATATTGGTACCAACCTCTCAATTTCGAGTGTGAACCAGCATACACCTTCAGGTGGCGGAGCATTCGCTAACCCGATTGATGCTGTTTATTTCCTGAGACCTACTCAGAACCCGTATAATTCAGACGGGACATTAAACATATCGCGGGTAGGAAACGTGAACTTCCCGGCAGATTATAATCCGCTCTACATTGCTGAGAATGATGATAAGTCAATGAACAACCTTAAGATCTTCGGAAATATCAACGCCGAACTCAAACTCCTGAAAAACCTAAGGTTCACATCACGCTATGGTGTTGATTATTTCAACATGGTAGAAAATGTTTATAACAATCCCTTCCATGGTGATGGACGGAACGCGGGTGGAAGGATTGCATTTAATTATACCAAAGTTTTCAATTGGGTATTTACCAATCAGCTCAACTTCCGTCAGGGATTCCTTGGTGAAGATCTGATACTTGATGCAATGGTTGGTTACGAGGCACAGGAATCCAAAGAAAAGAATGTTGATGCGCGTAAGGAAGGATTTCCTCCGACACTTGAACTGAATGCACCAACTGTTGCTGCAACACCCGCGCTTTTCATAGGCGTCGGAGCCGATTTTGCTTTTGAATCACTTTTCTCAAACATGTCGTTAAACTATAAGAACAAATATGTGCTTACCGGTAGTTTCCGGCGTGACGGTTCATCGCGCTTTGGGATCAACAACCGGTATGGACATTTCTGGTCAGTTGGAGCTGCCTGGAACCTGGATCAGGAAGAATTTATGAAGAACATCAGCTTCATTTCTGCAGCCAAGATCCGTGGTTCTTATGGAGTGAACGGAAACGGTGACCTCGCAAATTATGGCTGGCGTCCCGCTTTCTCTTATGGATTTAATTATAACGGTCAGCCTGGCGGCACATTCAACCAGATTGGTAATATCGACCTGACCTGGGAGTTGAATAAGCCTTTCAATATTGGTGTTGACCTTGCACTCTTTAACAACAGGATCAATCTCACCGTTGACTATTATAATCGTAAGACCAGTGATCTTCTTTTGAACAGGCCGCTGCCTCCTTCTATCGGTTTTACAGGTACGTTGCAGAATGTTGGCGCGATGAAAAATTCAGGGATTGAAGTTACATTCGAGGCCACCGCGGTGCGCACCAGAAATCTTACATGGGTAACGGGATTCAATTTTTCGAACAATAAAAATAAGATCACACGACTGCCGGGCGGAGAATTTCCCGACGGATCATTTTACAGGAAAGAAGGAAAAGACTTTCAATCGTTTTATGTTCGTCAGTTTGCAGGCGTAGATCCGCAAACGGGAGATCCGTTATGGTATGTGGATGCTACCAAGCAAACTACAACCAAAATCTACACAGATGCTCAACGGATAATTTACAGTTCTGCTTCACCGAAATACTTTGGTTCGTTCAACAATACACTCACGTATAAAGATTTTTCACTGGATTTCCAGTTCTATTACAATTTCGGAAATCATGTGCGTGATCAGTGGGCGGGATCGCTGCTGGATGGGCAGCTTCCAAGCGCTAACAAATATGCAATCAATTTGAGAAGGTGGCAGAAGCCCGGAGATATTACAGATGTTCCAAAATATCAGTACAATGTTGTGAACAGCTCATCGAGCTTTTCTACGCGGGTACTTTATAAAGGCGACTTTATCAGGCTGAGGAATATCACGCTTGGTTACAGAGTTCCGCAATCAATACTTAACAGGATAGGTTTTGCTTCAGGGCAGTTTTATGTAAGGGGTTTCAACTTCTTTACCAAAACGTTTGATGAGAGACTTACGTTCGATCCGGAAACCGGCGTGCAGAGTCTTGCCAACCTTACCATACCGCTGAGCAGGACTATAACCTTCGGTCTCAACTTTGAGTTTTAGACATAAAAAAATCAGTTATGAATAAGATATTTTTTGTTTTGTTTTTTTTATCGGTGAGTATTGGTGCCTGTAAAAAGGGATTTCTCGACAGGGAACCATATACTGCGGTGCCCGTTGCCACAGCAATTAAAACTGTTGAAGAAATGGGCGCTGCGGTGAACGGCGTCTATGCCTCGCTTCGCGGCGCTGGGATCTATGGCCGGACTATTCCCATCATGGGCGACCTGATGGCCGACAATGTATATATAAGTACGCAGAACTCGGGTCGGTATACTGTTCAGAACAATTACAGCACTACCGTGGTTACCGCCGAGCCGGATGGCATATGGACCGGTCTTTATTCAGTTATAAAAAATGCTAACCTCATCATCAATGCAGATATACCGGCAAGTCCTTTGACCGATGTAGCCCGGGATCAGTTCAGGGGAGAAGCGCTTACTATGCGCGCATGGGCATACTTTGATCTTGCGCGCTGGTTTGCGAAACCATTCACCGTGGATGCAAATGCAATAGGCGTACCTATTTTGCTTGACTTTGACCAGAATGCGAAACCATCACGTGAATCATTAGCCGACGTATATGCAAGGATACTCGCCGATCTTAACCAGGCTTTTTCATTAATGACACAAACAAAGTCGTCTGCCTATATTACCAAATACGTTGCACGCGGATTACAGGCGCGCGTGTATCAGCATATGGGCGACTGGTCAAAAGCAAGGGATGCCGCGCTTGACGTTGTGACTAATAGTGGGTTCACGCTGGTTACTGCATCGGGTTATGTGAGTTACTGGAGAAATCCGGCTCCCCTTACCAACAAAGTGGAAACCATGTTCGAGTTGAGCCTGGATGCAGCCAATAACAACGGTACAAACGCGCTGGCATACATCTACGATCCTGCCGGATACGGTGATATGCTTGCAACTACAAGCCTGTTTAACCTGCATACAGCAACAGACGTGAGACGTAATTTTTTTGTACCCGGAACGCGGGCCGGACAGTCTGTTTTCTATGTAAGCAAATATGCAAATGGTAATAGCGTTGATAAGGACGACGTCAAAATGATGCGCCTTTCTGAAATTGTGCTCATCCTGGCAGAGGCGTATTACCGGTTAGCCGATGAAACCAATGCCAGGTTATACCTTAATATGATCGCCACCAGGCGCGATCCTTCGTTCACGGGTTACACTTCAACAGGTACCCAGCTGCTGGAAGATATCCTGAATGAAAGAAGAAAGGAACTTGCATTTGAAGGATTCAGGTTCCAGGATTTTCAGCGGCTGAACCTTGTGATTGACAGAGGCGCGCAGGCACCTGCCGCAGCGCGGACGATCACAACTGATAACCACAGGCGGATACAACCGATACCGCAATCCGAATTGGATGCCAACCCCGAAATTGGTCAGAACGCGGGTTATTGATGAAATGATGTATTCCTCCAATGCAGGCTGTTCCATTACAGGGACAGCCTGTTTTTTTTTGCCCTCCGCAGCCCGCGTCCCGTATGGGTTCCGGCGGATCGGTGGCGCTAAAACAGCCGGTCGTAATTAACATTGCGCACAAGCATGACTGTGAGACAAAAATTATTCATGCTTCGGTGCTGTTCAATTGCGCTTCAGTCTACGAAAATCATCGTTCAGAAGTTTCCATTAACATTTGCTGTTCTAAAATTGCAACTTCAGTTTGTTCACCCGCAGTTTCAGCTTCAGATTATCACACTTCAGTTTATTAGATTTTAAAAAAAACAGCGTTCAAAGAATTTTGCCTGTCTCTTCAGTCCCGGTTCAGCCGGCTTCCAGGAAGGATTTATCATTTTTTAATATTTAACTCAACATGCAAAAGAGAAGGGTTTTGTTACTTACATGGCTTTGTATTTCTGCCCTGGTAACATTTGCGCAGAACAGAACTATTACAGGCCGTGTTACAGACGATAATGGCGTTGCAATCGCCAATGCGTCTGTCATGGTTAAGGGCACGTCGCAAGGCGTGGTTACCGATGCAGATGGAAATTATACCATCACAGTAGGCGCGAACGCCAGGTCATTGGTCTTTTCATTCATAAGCAAAGCAACACAGGAAGTTGTTATTGGAGAAAAGTTGGTCATTCTCGTTTCACTGAAATCGGACGAGAAAACAATGGAAGAAGTGGTAGTGGTGGGATTTGATAAAAGGAACAGAAGGGATGTTGCCGGCGCTGTCGGTTCTGTGAAGGCAAGAGAGATTGAGAATCTTCCCGTGCAATCGTTTGATCGCGCTATTCAGGGAAAGATCGCAGGTGTTCAGGTGAATTCCATGAACGGAATTCCCGGTGGAGCAATTGACGTGAAGATTCGTGGAGTTGGTTCCATCAGCGCAGGAACCGCACCGCTTTATATTGTAGATGGAATTCAAATGAATTCAGGCGATCAGACGCGCAATTTTCCATCTTCCAATGCTTTGGCCGGTATCAATCCCGATGATATCGCGTCAATAGACGTGTTGAAAGACCCGGCCTCAGCCAGCATTTATGGTGCACAGGCGGCTAATGGTGTTGTAATCATCACCACAAAAAGAGGAAGGGCAGGCAGGTCGAAGATCACATACAATACTTATTTCGGATTTTCGGAAAAACTGAAAAAACTTGACCTGCTAACAACCCCCGAAGCCGCGCAACTCGCTTATGAGGCGTACCTGGCTAATGGCGGACTGGCTGCGGCCAATAATTTTCTGAACAATACATTGGGTGTAACTGATGTGAATCAGCTTCCTACCTACGACTGGCAGGAAGCGGTATTTCAGAGAGGAAGCATCCAGAATCATGAGCTTTCGATAAGTGGTGGGAACGACAAGACAACCTTTCTTACGTCGGGGTCATACAATCATTTCAACGGACACGTGATCAATACCGATTTTAAAAGAACAACTTTTCGCGTCAACCTTGATCATAAAGTAAACTCCAGATTATCTGTCGCAACATCATTTAACCTCAGCAATTTCAGGCAAAGAGGTGTTTCGGGTGGAGGTGCGTTTGCAAATCCAAACAGAGGCGGTATCCTCATATGGCCTGGTAACGCGCCATTCAATCCTGATGGCAGTACCAATTATAATGATGGCGCCGGTTATTTTGGCGCTTACAATCACAACCCGGTTAAGGTAACTGAGATTAATCTTACATCGGCGATAAATAAAAAACTGCAGGGAAGTTTCTCTGCCACCTACCAGATATTGCCTGAGCTTAGTTTCCGTACTTCCTTTAACATGGATTATACCGACATCAAGGAAGATCAGTACTTCGATCCAAGAAGCATTGATGGTTCTTCTGTCAACGGCCGCGTAATATTCTTCGGAACAGAATTTACAGATCTGCAGACCGACCAGACGCTGAGTTATAAAAAACTCTTTGCCGAAAAGCATAACGTCAGCGTGCTGGCTGGATTCCAGTACCGGCAGAATAAAAATACAGGTCAGAATGCGCAGGGTACAGGCGTTCCGATTTATCTGTTATCATCTCTCAATGCAACCTCTGTTCCTGTATCAGTGGGTTCATTGTACCAGGACTGGAAAATAGCCGGTATGTTCCTGAAAGCTGATTATATTTTTGACGACAGGTACATCGTTGGCGCAACCATTCGCCGTGACGGCAGCTCAAGATTCGGGAAGGATAATCGCTGGGGCGTTTTTCCTGCCGCACAGCTGGCATGGAGGATCAGCCATGAAAAATTCATGGAGAAAACACGTTTCGTTGATGAGCTGAAGCTTCGTGTATCATATGGTATTACAGGGAACGCGCTGATCGGGAACTATACATCCAAATCTACCTTCGGGCTCAGCGGAGATTACCTTGGAGAGACCGGACTGGCGCTTGCCAGGCTTAACATCGATAATCTTACATGGGAAGAAAATCATGGTTTAAATATTGGTCTTGACTTCGGCTTGTTTGGAAATCGCGTGAATGGTAGCGTTGACGTATTCAGTTCGGACAGGAAAAAATTGCTGCTGGCCAAACCGCTTCCCATTACATCAGGTTTCCCAAGCGTAACGCAGAACGTTGGCGTTTTAAACAACAAGGGTATAGAGGTTAGTGTTAATTCAGTGAATGTTGCCGGAAAAAATTTCAGATGGACAACGGATATCAGCTTTACTAAAGTAAAAAGCGAAGTGAAGAAGTTGCTTGACGGACAGGACGCAATTGGCACTGCGATCAGGGTAGGCAAACCCATGAATTCGATCTTTACTTATAAATACGCAGGAGTTAATCCCGCGGATGGCCGCCCATTCTATTATGATTCCGTTGGTAATCTCGTATATATTCCGGTTGCCAGGGACAGGTATTATCTTGATGGCACGCTCGATCCAACCTGGTTTGGCGGATTTACAAATACATTTTCATACAAAGGAATTGAGCTTCGTATATTCTTCCAGTATTCAGGGGGCAACTACCTCCTGAACCAGGATGCATTGTTTGCGTCACGCTCCGGCAGTACTGCAGACCGTAACCAGTACCGCAACCAGTTAAGAAGGTGGCAGAAGCCTGGTGATATTACGGATGTTCCAAAGTCATACCGTGGCGGAACAATCCCTGGGGCGAACTCAAACTTCTTTTTGTCTGACAGGTTCTATGAAAAAGGTGATTACCTGAGATTGAAAGAACTGACACTGGCTTATAATTTTCCAAAATCACTGCTTGGCCGTCTTGGAATTCAGGGAGCACGTTTCTACGTAACAGGTGTGAACGTTCTCACCTTCAGTGATTACCTGGGGTACGATCCTGAACTGGTAAATGGTACTACAGGTGACTTCGGAATCTATCCGCAGGGACGCCAGACAAATGCAGGACTTCAAATAACTTTTTAATTGAATGACATGAAAAATAGAATCATAACAAATATATTTTTGATCACACTCATATCGGGATCAGTATCCTGCAAAAAACTGCTGGATACAAAACCAAAAGATGAGATCAGTGTTGACGTCGGATCTACAGATTACGCTGTGATCAAGTCACAGATCGTTTCGGTATACAATTACCTTCAGAATTCAGAGTATTACGGCCGTGGTTTTATAGTTCAGGCTGAAGTGCTTGCCGATAACGCAAGGATCACAGATAATAACTCCAACAGGTATGTGAACGAAGCAAACAACACGCCCCGATCGCACGTCGGAGTCTTTGCGGGAAATTACCAGAATATCCTTAAGGCAAATCTGGTGCTTGCGAATATCGACAAATCGGAAGCCCCTGCAACAGAAGTATCGAAGGCAAAGGGCGAGGCTTATTTCTTAAGGGCATTGCTTTATTTTGACCTGATTCGTGGATATGCGCGCAACCCGAATCACCTGCTTAATGGATTTGATCTGGGAGTTCCGCTTATCACTACACCTAACCTGAACGCTGGCAGCCCCGATCTTCCGGAAAGAGCCAAAGTAGGAGCAGTGTACGATCAGATCATTGCAGATCTTAATAATGCTATTACGAATCTTGACAATGCCGCCGGGAGGTATAAGGCAACGAAAACCGGTGCTTACGCATTACTATCGAGAGTTCAGTTGTACAAAGGAGACTGGGCTGCAGCGGAAACAGCAGCTACAAATGCAATAAATGCCGGTACCGCATCGCTGGCAACTCCCGCGCAGTACACTTCAACCTGGGGTACACCTTCGTTTCCGGAGAATATTTTTGCAGTAAAGTTCACCGCTGCGGATAACCTTGGAACCAACAGTATCCAATACATATTTTACAGGCACCCCACGTTGAATGGATATGGCGATGTAACAGCAAGCAGTGAATTAAGAAGTGATTTTTATACCGGTGACGTAAGAAATTCTTCCTCATTGCTACTACAAACAACCAAAAGCGGTCAGACAGTTTACTATACACTCAAATACCCGGGCAATAACGGCGGATCGGCACTGGACGATGTTCCGGTTCTAAGGTTATCGGAAATTTATCTGAATCGCGCTGAGGCAAGAGCAAGGAAAGCAGCACCCGATGTTGCAGGTGCTCTGGCAGATCTGAACGCGATCCATACAAGAGCAGGACTAACTGCCCTTGCAGGATTAAGCGGGCAGGCGCTGATCGATGCAATTCTTCGTGAAAGGAGACTGGAACTTGCATTCGAAGGGCATAGGATCTTCGATCTGTTAAGAAATGGACTTGACGTGGTTAAAACACCCGCAACAATTTCTTATTCCGACTACAGACTGGTTGCACCAATTCCGCAAGGTGAACTGGATGTAAACAAGAACCTGGTGCAAAATCCGGGATATTAATTCAACGTAAATAATAAATAATATGACCCGCATAAAACTTTGTTTATTGTCCCTGTCAATGGTTTTTTTCATCCTTCAATCATGCACGAAGGATAAAATGGATGAAACAGGCACGGTTTATAACGGTTCACCGCTGATTGAGTTCGCGCATCTTACCGGCACCATGAACAGAACAGTAGCTTATACAACCGCAAGCCCGGCTGAAATGAAAGACAGTGTAAAAATCCAGCTGATCGGACCGCAGCGCAGTACTCCTACAACTATAACTTTTGAGGTGGATGCGGCTGGTACTACCGGAACAGCCGGGGTAGATTACGTAAACCTCACAACTACCGGTAATACAGCTGTGATTCCCGCAAATCAAAGCCTGGTGTGGCTGGTATTTAATTTTATCAGGCCCGCCGCCGGAACTAAAACGCTTAAGTTAAATCTTGTAAGCGGCGACAACGTTGGATTGAGTGCAAATTATAAAAGCATGGTATTTACCTGGAAGAAATAAAGTACAAAAATCTTCATTGTAAAGCTGCCTTTCTGAGGCAGCTTTTTTTATGAAGTACCTGGAAGGTATACTTGCTTTATTTCGATGATGATTATAACACCTGGGCGTTTTTAACTTCAAATGAAAATACCTTCCGGCCAGCCCTGCCATTTTCATCCATACCTTCTACTACACCAATATATTTCCCATTCAGATCTGATGTAAAAAAGTTAATGGTGACATTTCCCTGTGCATCTGGTTGAATTGCGGGCGACCAGAACAGTAAAGTCCTGAAATCCGGAATATTGATGTTTGCTTCAGGGTTGATTGAGTGATCAGGCGAATAGAATTCTCTTTTCAACTGCAATCCTTCATAATCCATCACAATAGAACCAGGTTCAAATTCCAACCCTTCCATGTTGCCGTTGTATGTGCTCATATTAATTATACCGTCGAACACAAGAGGACCAAGTACGTACCTGTTACTGATTACTTCAAGCTTTTTTACCTTAAGAGGATTGTATTTAATGATCCTGTTCCTGAATACTGGAACACCATCCACCAATACAAGAGGATCGCCCTGCATAAAACCTTCTCCTGTTTTCATTACCTGCGGATATGGTTGTCCGTTTTTACGGGTAATGATCACTTCGGATACATATTCATTGAACACTTCTTCCATAGTCATGAACCGGGTATAGTCGTCAAGGAAGTACAAATTATCGGGTTTGCCATAAAACGATGTTGTATCAATCGAAGGGCTTTCAAATTTTTCCAGGCTATCGCCGGAATATGCCTGTTGCACCTGCATACTTACGCTCCGGGCCATTAAGGACCGGTGAGATTCTTCGGAAAGCTCAAACGGCTCAGCTTCAGAAGCAGTATATTCAGCCGTGAACGGATTCATAATATCGATCGTGTACGAGCTATCCTTTTCTGTTTCTGTCTGAACTACAATTGATCCGGATCCATAATAACCACGAAGATCAAAAAATACATTACCATTTTTATCGGTTTCTCCAATATATAATTGAGAAGCCGACCCAGGTACGGAAAGATAAATTGCTTTTTCGCGCGCCGGCTTGCCAGATTTATTATTCATCACGGTTGCCTTAACTACATGTCCGTAATATTCCGGTATGAAACCAAATGAAGCTGGTTGATCTTTTAATGCGTTTTCCCAGGCGAATCTTCTCCACCCATGGGTCATCATCAGGTTATCCATTGCCTTTGCCGTTTCATCATTCACATCAGTAAAATAATAGTCCGGCGACTGGATTTTCCCTTTCAGGTCTGAAGTGAGCCATAAATAATTAAAAAGGTTGTTATCATTCTCCAATGAAAGTTCGTCATGCCTGTAAACAGAAATGGAAAGGGTAGGTGCTGCCAGGTTCGAACGTTCGTCCGTGGCCTGGATGGTTATATTTACTTTTTGTCTCGCCCCGTATTCTGTGTTCGCAACCTTTGTTTCGAGCAAAAGTTTATGTTCGGGATATTTAAAATGGAGCCTTTCACAAACCGGCTCTTTGGCATCATTAAATATTGTAAAATGAGAGATGCCCTCACCCGGCACTTCCCTGTCAATTACAAATTCCGCTACACCATCTCTGAAAATACGGGCTTCCGCATGTTTCACAACCTGTCTGGTATGTATAAAAAGGAAAGCCTGCTTCCCATTCAATGAAGAAGGCAAATTAGTTGTAACAGTTATTTTTAATTTTTGGGCCTGTTCAGAAACATTCATAACATAACCTTGAGAATGAATTGCAGGCAGGTCATTGGAAAAAACTTTCCCGTCTGAAGTTTTTATAATTGCTTTATAGACTGAATTAACAGCAGGTGTGAATGAAAAATTTCCGATACCGTATTTCAAAGGGCTGAAAGTTGCTACCGTGTCATTTTTTTCATTTACAATTGCTCCTTTAAATTCAATCCCTCTGCCATATTGATCAGTTACTTTAAAGGCTGTTCTGCTGGTTAAACCGTAGACCAGATTGCCTCCCTCTGGAAAAAAATTAACCTTATATGTGGGTGAAGCCGAAATTGAAAGTTGTGGTGAAGCCTTCAGGCTGTTCACAAGCGTAATCTTTTTTTCGAAAAAGTAATCCGCGCCAAAGTTTTTCATCCAGCTGGTATACGCCCGTAATTTATAATTGCCTGAATTTAGTGAAACAGGCAGGTGGAACGACCCGTTTCCTTTTCCTTTTCTGAGTTCGATCTTTGCCTGAAGCACGGGTATATTTCGATGATCTATCAGTTCAACGTATGCGAGTTTGCTTACGTCAAGGGGTTTGTGATATTTTCCGTCAACATTATAGATGCTGAACCAGGCTATATCGCCAGCCATATAGAAACTCTTGTCTGAATGGAGATACAGCTTTTCATGAATACTTTTACTGTTGAAGTTTACAAACCTCTCTTTTATTGATTGGAATGTGCCGTCCTGGCCATACGATATATGTGCAGTCAAGGTTAGCCACGATAACATTGAAAAATTTAATATGCACTTAACGAACTTCATTCCTGTAAATATTTTTTAACACCACTGGTATTACCAAAAAGCAGGCTTAACGTTCACACCTCCGCGCAATCTGCAGTCTGCGCATAAAGGAGTGATACCAAAATAAGCCGTTACAGCGCCACCGGCATCCGTCTCTGCATCATATGGCCTGTAATACGGAAAATAATAAGCAATACTATCTGGATTATTTGCCACCCTGTATGTATTGCATGCCAGGATAAAATTCCATGCTGGAACTTCCGTACTGTTTATAAAAATCCTTTTTTCCTGAGCGGAGCTTGCAGAAATAAATCCAATGACCATTTCTTCCGGATCTGCTGTATTTTGTATGTTGCCCCGAACCTCGCTTGGAAGCGGCCCGAATACACTGCCAAGCTCCTCGGTGTTCTTTTTCATCAGCTTGTAGAACTCATGCGCACGTTCGGTTAATGCATACTGCCGTATAATTATACTGTATCTGACACCAAGCCTTTCGTTTCCGGCGGGTATTAATGTCAATGGCTGCTGGCGGATTACGTCACTGCTCAATGCAGCAGTGGAGCCCAGCAACAGTTGATTGGATGGTGCTGATTTCCAGCAATAGACTATTTTTTCAACATATGGGTCAATGGATACTACTCTGCTATTCCTGTAATCATAAAGAGCCGCAACCGATGAATGAGTTTCCCAGGTTTCATCATACTCCCATTTGTAGTATTTTGTTTTATTAAGTGCATCATGACTGTTAACGAAAATCTCAACTCCTTTTTCACTCCTTTTCCAGGTAACGCTATCTATAGGAGGAGTTTGTTTTACCTCCACATAATCGGACGCGTATTGTTTTCCATCAGCTGTTTTTATCAATAACCGGTACTGTTGGTTTATATTAAGATTCAGCTGGTCGGCCGAGTACATTCCTTCACCCTTATGTATAAGGGCGAAATTGCTGTTATCTTTTCCCTGAACACTTACAACGGCATTTGTCTCCGCTTTGAATTTTGTTGTATCTACCAGCCGGAGTGTTCTGGAAATCCTGATATTGGTAGGGCCTGTTCCGCTATTGAGGATACCTTCCACAACAAGGTAATTGCGTGAAGCCTCGTTGATTTCCGGCATATATTTTTCCTTGCAACCAATGAAACCAAGTAGTATTAAGCATAAAAACTTTCGCATGGCAGTGCTAAAATTTTATATTATAATTTATAAAGGGCAGCACACTGCCGAAAATTGACAGCTTGTAGCCATTGATCAATCCATTCTCGGAAACGAAATAAACAGAATAAGGATTTTTTCTTCCTGTCAGGTTATAAATTCCAAACGTCCATGAATTATGCGTTTTCTGCTTCACCTTATGATTCCCTTCAATGTTCATAGAAAAATCTGTACGGAAATAATCGGGAATCCGGTACGCATTGCGGTCTGAATAAAGCACTCTTTCCGAACCTCCATAATTATACCTGCCCACCGGTAGTGTAATTGGCCGGCCGGTACTGTAAGTTGCATTCAATGAAATACTGATCCTGTGCGAAAACCTGAAATTTGCAACCATGGTCAGGTCGTGTGGTTTGTCGTAATTAGCGGGATAATATTCTCCACGGTTTACAACCTGTCCTGCAGCAGGGTCATCCATTTTCAGCAATATGCGGGAATAAGTATAGCTGATCCATCCGTTAAGTTTGCCCGCTGTTTTTTTAACAAGGAGCTCCGCGCCATACGCTTTTCCTTTCGTGCTCATAACCTCCGTTTCAATCGCGTGATTCATTACAAGGGTGGCTCCGCTTTTAAAATCCAGGTAATCTTTCATGCGCTTGTAATAAACTTCCACCGAAGCCTCAATAGTGTTTGACTTCAGATTCTTATACAATCCAAATGAAACCTGATCTCCATACTGCGGCTTAATGTTAGGATCGCTGAGCTTCCAGATATCGGTAGGGGAAATTGCAGTTGTGTTTGAAAGCATATGAACATATTGCCGCAAGGAGGTGTAACCGGCTTTTATTGAAAACGTGGAAGAAACACTGTAACGGGCGGAAAAACGGATCTCTGGTCCGTGATACGTTTTAATGAAATCTCCATTATTATAAGCCTTTGTTCCTGTGAGATTGTTCTCTTCTTTTGGCAAACCTTCTGCATATACATTCACATTATTCGGACCAAGGTAATTGAATATGGAGTACCTGATGCCGGCATTCAGCGAAAGATTTGAATTTACGTTGAATCTGTCAGCTAAGTAAAAGGCCGACTCCAGCGCCTGTTCCTGCTGAACTTCATCATGTACAATCAGAGATTCTTTTCCTAACGGCCGGTAAGTCCCGGGGTGAAGTTTGTAACGGATCGAACTGACGCCAAAATCAATGTTGTGTTTTGAGCTCATGTAATAAACCATGTCTCCTTTAAAGTTCAATTGATTAATATCGAACGATAATTTGTAGGCAGTAGTTGGATTACGCTCACTTGAAATATTATATTTATACCTGTCGACTCCTGTAGTAAATGTGCCGGTGAGTTTACTACTGAAGCTGTGCTTCCACTTGATGGAAAGATTAGAATTATTATAACCGAACACAGTATCGCTGTTCAGGTTAAACCTGTCCTGGCTGAGATAACCGGTAATAAATAACTGATCTTTTTTGTTCAGCTGATGGCTGATGTGCAGGTTAAGATCATAAAAAGAAGCTTTACTGTCCTCGTATTCATCCGGCAACAATCCAAGTAGCCAATTGGCATATGTACTCCGGGCACCGAATATAAACGACGTTTTATCTTTTTTGATAGGGCCCTCAATATTCAACCTGCTTGTAACAAGCCCAATTCCGGCTGAACCCGCAAAGTTCTTTTTGTTTCCTTCCCGGGTAGTTACGTCGAGTACCGATGCAAGCCGGCCACCGTATTTTGCCGGCACACTGCTTTTATACAATTCCACTTCTTTGATAACTTCTGGATTGAAAGCAGAAAAGAAACCAAAAAAATGAGAAGGATTATAGATCGTAGCGTCATTGAACAGTATCAGGTTCTGATCTGTTGAACCTCCTCTTACATTAAATCCGGTGCTGGCTTCTCCTACAGTTTTTACACCGGGCAACGTCAGCATCACTCTCAGTATATCGGCCTCTCCAAAGATCGTAGGCACCTGTTTGATGGTTTTGATATTCAACCGTTCAATTCCCAGCGGAACTCTGCTGATATTACTATGTTTCAGAGCTGATACGATCACCGCCTTCAGTGTCGGCACCTGCTCCTGCATTTCTACATCCATTTTTCCTTCCGAATGAACAAGTACCTGTCTCATCGTGTTTTTCATGCCTATTCCCTGAACCTGAAGTGCATGCCGGCCTTTTGCAAGAGAAAGCGTGTAATAACCATATTGATCGGCCGTAGTTCCCTGGGTTGAACCTTCCGCAAAGACAGATGCCCCCGCAACGGGCTCCCCGGTTTTAATATTCCTTATATACCCTGAAATAATTACACTTTTTTTTCCGTCGTTTACTTTTTCACCGATCTCCATTAGCCTGTTTTCGGGCATGATCTCCGTTGCCGGTTTCTTTTTTTCACCTGTTGCTGACGGTATTGCAGCAACCGGTACCTCTGCGGATGGCTGCTGTTTTGACTTTCCGAATAACTCCGCGGGTAAACTCGTTTGAATAATTACACCTTTTGTCACAAATACATATCTCTCCTGGTAGACAGTATAACGGATATCAGTACCTGCGAATGCTTCTTCAAGCACTTTATCAACCGGTTGCTGAGTAAATGAAATGTTGATGTTAATGCTGTCCAGTTGAGATGGATTGAAATAAAACCTATACCCGCTTTTAGTCTGAAGTTCGTTGATAAAACGGGTCGCAGGCGCATTCCTGAATTCACCGCTGACCAGTCTGGAAGGCATTTCCTGTGCAGATACTGAACCTGCAAATAACAGGCTCACAGGAAATATCAACCTGTAAAAAAACTTCATACTACCTTTTTAGAGATTCATAATATTCAACTGCCAGAATTATTGCTTGCTGGGGATTATCCCTGAACCGGATCTTATTTTTCCTTAGGTACTGCTTAACCAGCGCTCGCTGATCGCCCAGTACATCAATAAGGTTGCTTTCCTTTCTGATGATATTATATGTTCCGTCCTTTTCAATAATGAGCTGATCCTGGTCAAGGAATTCGTACTCCATTTTCACATTAATATATTCCCTTAATTTCTTTGACCTTTTAGCAAGCACGGTTAGTTTTCCTTCAAACAGCAGTTCATAAAAACCAGCCTGTATATTTTCTGCAGCAATTGACAGTCGCTTAAAACGCAGACCTGAAATTGTGAAGGCTGAAACCTTGCTGCTGACAAGCCCGATGATGTATATCTCATTCGAATGGCGGATCACGACCTGGTCTTTATAGATATCATAAAGCAAAGACACATCCTTATAAAATATGCCATCATACCAGACAGTCCCCTTCTGCCAGTCGCGGGTCAGGTAATACGCATGACCTTTTATTACAGGCGAATAACCCGAATGCTCAATTCCATTATAAAGTCCCTGCTGTTCCTGAAATGATGAATGATAATAACTGACCAGATTGGCTTTTACGATGCTGTCGTTCACCTGAGGTTCCTGTGCTAGAATAGATATTACAAAAAAGGATAATACTGAAAACAAAAAAAAGTGTTTTCTCACGGTGACTTTTTTAGCTGTTCAATCAACAGGAAAAGTACATATAAAAGTCATGTACAGTATCACATAAAGGTGTGAAAAAGCAATTTCAGTCGCTAAAAATCCCGCTTTAGTATTTAAAAACCATGGCCCTGAATCATTCTTTTCATATTTATTGTCATTACATATGATGAATATGACCTATCTAAAAATCAAACAATTACTATGAGAAGAATTTTCCTCTTTCTCGGCTTACTGCTGTTAAC
>DASWTK010000270.1:0-3115 GCA_036402175.1 Chitinophagaceae bacterium
TCGAATGCATGGAACAGGAAGCCGGAAATTTTCGACTCAACCATTGGCTGGAGGTTTACGAACGCGAAACTGGCGGATATGCATTATCCCTATTCCATGGGTGAGACCGCAGAGAATGTGGCTAAACAGTTTAATATTTCACGTACTGAACAGGACGAATTCGCCCTTCTTTCCCAACAACGTTATTTTGCGGCACTTGAGGCTGGCAGGTGGAAAGATGAAATAAGCCCGGTTGAGATCCTGGGCGGAAAAAATGAGAAGATATATTTTGATACCGACGAACAGCCACGTCATACCTCAATGGAGAAGCTGGCAGCGCTGAAACCCGCTTTCATTAAAGAGGGGACTGTAACGGCCGGCAATGCCGCCGGAATCAATGATGGAGCCGCCGCCATGCTGCTTGCCAGCGAGGCCGCTGTTAAAAAATACGGACTGAAGCCATTGGCTAGCATCGTTTCAATGGGCGTGGCAGGTCTGGATCCTTCAATTATGGGAATGGGTCCTGTGCCTTCGAGCAGAAAGGCCCTGCAACGCGCGGGTTTGTCAATTAATGATATTGGCCTGGTTGAAATGAACGAGGCTTTCGCTTCACAATCCATTGCCTGCATGCGCGAACTTGGCATTAATCAGGAAAGGTTGAATGTAAACGGCGGGTCCATTGCAATCGGCCATCCGCTCGGATGCAGCGGTGTAAGGATCTCTACAACGCTGGTACATGAAATGAAGAGAAACGGGTCTGAATACGGACTTGCCACTATGTGTGTGGGGGTTGGGCAGGGGGCGGCCATCATTTATAGAAATAAATGAGGTTTTGGGTTTCGGGTTTCGGGTTTTGGGTTTTGGGTTTGGAGTTTTGAGTTTTGGGTTTTCCAAATTAGGGGTTGTGTATGGGGGTTGTAAATGGATCAGTTTAGAGAGAGTTGGCTGCGTTTGTCGTCGTTGAAGAAATAGGTGTTCAGTGCGCCGCGACCGGGGCATAACTGGTTATTTTGATAGTAATAGGGCTTGTATCCCAGGCTGTCGAGCAGCGTCATTACCTTTTCGGAAGGAGTTTCTATAAGAAGGACCGGTTGATACTTTTCCAGTGTAACCCTGGAGCCTAACAGCACTTCATATTCAAGTCCCTGCACATCGATCTTGATAAAATAAGGCGACAAATGGAAATCGTCCAGGCGTTTTACCTCACAGTTGATCTCTTTTATATGCAGCCTCTCATTCTTAAAGCCAAAGATTCTTCCTTTCAGCCAGTCACTTGCCTCATTGCGGTTGAATGATGCGAGCCCATCGAACATGAAATTCCTGAAGAATGGCAGATAAAGGGTGAATGAACCATTTTCTTTCCCAAGTCCGCAATTGTGCAGCGCCACCTGCTTTGTATTCCTGTAAAGTGATGCTGTTTTTTTGAAGACGATCGGGTTTGGCTCGAACCCAACCACTTTGCAGTTCTTTTTCAGGCTGAGCATCGACTGAATGGCATCTCCCCGGTTTGTGCCGATATCTACAAACAGCAACTGACCCTGATCGGGAAATTTCCTGAGAAGGTTGAAGTCGTATTCATGCGGCTTGCCCAGCATGCGGTTCAGCTTGCGCTGAGTACTGAACCTCAGGTCCTGGAGAAATGGGAAATAGACTTGAATGCTACGGAATATTTTTTTGACGAGTTCCTTCATTGAAGAGCGTAAGCGAGTTACAGAGATTTAAAAAAAACCATATTTCGCAACAAAATACTGTTATGCCGCTGAATAAGGAAGCATCAGTCAAAAAAACTTGATAAATTATTCTGTTTGACCGTTTGCTGCTCGCCTGAATTCAGGTTTTTTATCACTGCCTCACCCTGCTCCAGTTCTCTTGAACCGATAATGACAATGAACGGGATCTTCTTCTTTTCAGCATATTTAAACTGCTTGTCCATCTTTGCCGTTTCGTGATAGATCTCGGCCGAAACGCCATGCTGCCTTAACTTTTGTAAAAGGGTGTATGCAGATTTGCTCTCTCTGTCGCCCAGATTAAAGAACAACACCTTAGTTCCTTCCTGCACATCTGAAGGAAAAAGGTTCAGCTCTTCCATAACATCATAAATGCGGTCTACTCCAAAAGAAATTCCAACGCCGGGAATTCCCGGAACGCCGAAGAGGCCAGTCAGGTCGTCATATCTTCCGCCTCCGCCAATGCTGCCCATCTGAACGCCTGTTGCTTTCACTTCGAAAATAATACCGGTATAATAATTTAGTCCGCGCGCCAATGTGAAATCGGCCACGATCTTGCAATTTGCAGAAGGAGAAAAATTTTCGAGCAGGTAATTCAGCTCTTCAATTCCTTTACGTCCCGAATCATTTGAACCGATAAGTTTATTGAGGCTTGCTGTTTTTGAAACATTGTCTCCTGTCAAAGACAGATAATCTGAAATGGTTTGTACCTGTTCATTATTTAGTCCTCTTTGTAACAACTCTTCCTTAACTTTTTCCAGACCTATTTTATCGAGTTTATCAATAGCTATTGTGATGCCGGTAAGTTTATCACCGCTGTCAATAACGTCTGCGAGCGCCGCGAGGATCTTTCTGCTGTTGATGCGAATTTCAACAGGCAACCGGAGTTTTTCAAAAACATCCCTGTAGATATTTGCGAGTTCCAGTTCGTTCAGCAATGAATAGCTGCCGACAACATCCGCATCGCACTGATAGAATTCACGATAGCGCCCTTTCTGCGGACGATCGGCCCGCCATACTGGCTGCACCTGGTATCTTTTAAAAGGAAGGGCGAGCTGACCATGATTCATTGCAACATAACGGGCGAATGGAATGGTCAGATCGTATTTAAGCGCGCGGGAGGTGAGTTCCTTATCATTTTTTCCCTGAAGCACTTTTTCAAAGGCGGCTCTTGCTTTTTCATGATTGCGTTCATCGTTCAATCCATTATTCAAAATTCTGAAGATGAGCTTATCGCCTTCTTCGCCATATTTTCCGAGCAGCGTTTCGATGTTTTCCATCGCTGGCGTTTCCAGTGGCTGAAATCCGTACAGCCTGAAAACGTTCTTAATCGTTTCAAAGATGTATTCTCTCTTGCGAACCACTTCTGGTCCAAAATCCCGGGTGCCTTGAGGGAGGGAGGGTTTCAT
>DASWTK010000271.1:0-10408 GCA_036402175.1 Chitinophagaceae bacterium
TCGCAAGGCGTTTTTTCATTAGTACTATCGCACGGGCCTTTTGATTTTTTACGGTATGCACCGAGATGTTGAGCATCTCCGCGATTTCCCTGTTTTCTTTTCCTTCTATGATGTGGTAACGCATGATCTTCCGGCATTCTGTTGGCAGCGCATTCAGTAAGGCGTATACATCACGCAGTGTTTCTGTTCGCACCAGGTGGCTCAGCACATTTTCTTCTTCCTCATCCCACACCTGCAACCATTGCTGCTGATGTTTGAGTCCGGTTTGGGCGCGTTTTATAAAATTGTAGCAAGCGTTCCTGGTAGTGATATACAAAAATGCCTTGATTGCATATGGATTGCTGAAGCCTGAATGCTTTTCCCAAAGTTTGATGAAGGTTTCCTGTGCTATGTCCTCGGCTGCGGGTCCATCGCGTATTATTTTTGTTGCAAAGAAGCAGATGGCATTGAAATATTGATCGAACACATATGAAAAGGCACGGGGCTGACCTTTCATGAAATCCTGCATTGAAAAATCCGATGGAAATGCTGACGTATTCATATATAAGGTTATTTGACCTACAGAAAAAGGCAGCCGCGGCAGCGAGCCATGATCAAACCTTATCCAGAATCATGGTCCCGTACATGGGAAATGCTGCTGCCAATTCTGGCTGCCGTATTTAAAGATTGAATTGAAACCTATGCGGTTAGGTGCGTAGAAGCATCGTTCCTGGTTTAAAGATTAATTGCAAAAACAAATATAAATAATACCTTATTAATGTAAAAGTATTTTCTACATTATGGCAAAATTTATTTTACAATCGGATACACAGCTTCGGAAGCATTTGACAAAATTTGCTAAATGTCAATTCACATTGGCCAGTTAATCAAAGAAAAAGTGACCGAGAAGCGTCTCAGTCAGGAAGCTTTGGGTAAAATGATCAATACCACAAAGCAGAATGTAGGTAATATCTATAAGCGACGATCGATCGATACGCAGTTGTTGTTAAAGCTTTGCATAGTTCTTGAATATAATTTCTTCGAAGCTTTTTACAGTGAGGAGCCGCTTAAGACCATGCGCAAAAAAGAAATTGACGCAATCAATTCAGAGATCAGCGCATTGCAGAATATCATCAAGCAAAGAGACGAGCGCATCAGGGATCTTGAGGAAATAATGAGTTCGAATAAAAAAGTTATTTCGCTGCTCGAAGAAGAGAAAGAAGCATATAAAGCGAAGAAATAAGAACATTATAACTTGAGGGCTACAGGATATGACTTATTATCATCAGCATATCATAGAAATCAGGAAAGCATTGTATCCTAATGAGTACCTGTACAGGCAGGCGGTTCTGGCAAAACTATTTATCGATAAACATTATAACCATGATATAAACCTGGACGAAATTTCAGACAAGGCATTCTTTTCAAAATTTCACTTCATCCGGTTGTTCAGGAGCATCTATTATAAAACCCCTTATCAATATTTAACCAGCGTAAGGATCGAAAAAGCAAAGTTGTTTTTACAATCAGGTAAAAGCATCTCAGAAACCTGTTCGCTGATCGGGTTCAGAAGCATCACGTCTTTTACTTCGCTTTTCAGGAAAGCTACAGGCTACACTCCCGCGAACTTTGTAAAAAAATACCGGAAGCTTCCGGAATTAATACCCTTTCCTTACAATTCATTGGGCTATCTGCAGAAAAATCAGTCTCAAAAGACCGCAATTTTAAAGAAGACTAATTCCCGAGTTTGCAGCTTGAACCAATAAATTAAAAATATGAGGATCAGACTGACCAGTGTTCTGGTAGATGACCAGGACAAAGCTTTACAATTCTATACAGAAAAACTCGGTTTTGTAAAAAAAACCGACATCCCTTTGGGCGAACACAAGTGGCTTACCGTGGTTTCACCTGAATCAGATGAAATTGAGCTGGTGCTTGAACCCATGGGATTTGAACCTGCAAAAACTTATCAGAAGGCTTTGTTTGAAGCGGGCATTCCACTCACGGCCTTTCATGTAGAGGATGTCCACAAAGAGTACGAACAGCTATTGAAAAAGGGCGTGGAGTTCAGCCTCAAACCAACCAACATGGGGGCTGTTACACTGGCGGTATTCAATGATACCTGTGGAAATAATATCCAGATCGTACAGGTTTGACATTGCATTCGGAAATACTGTCAAAATCAGGTATACAAATTTCCGGGTTCTGGTTTTGGGCCCGGCAAAATAAAAAGGCCGGAATTTTTTCCGGCCTTTTCGTTAGCTCATCCAGGATATTTACTCATTCAGGATGAGGTTTGACTGATCGATATGTCGTAAAACTTTAAGAGCAAGGTTAAATTCTATCTGCAACTCATTTTTTACATTGATAAATCCGAGAACTTTTGTTGGAGGCTGCAAGTCGAAATCTGAGAAGTTGATACGTTCCTTTCCATGGAAGTATACCATGTCTCCGGATCTTGTAGCCAGCAGGCATACCTGCCTTGTTTTAGATTTACCTGAAATGGTTATCTCAATTTCTGCTTCCACCGGTTGGTTTTTTGACGGTTGGTCGGCCATGGTGGTAAGAGATTTGAGGTTCATCAGGATGTATGGATGTTGCTGGGCTTCGAGCATCTTTTTGAAATCACGGGTTAACATCGGGTTACCATTCTTGAAGTTTTTTACCGGCAAGCGAAGCAAGCCTTTCAGGAAAGTAACTTTTTTTGTTTTTGCAGTCTGATAAACAATGAGTGTGTCTTTCTCTTCGTAACCGCGACTTGCAAAAGTGAAGCTATTCACATTAGATGCACCCAAGATCTTTACTGATGTTTCTTTGTCAACCGCCCATGTCATAATGCTTGCTCCTGGATGGCGGAACGCCGGGAGAACTATTGTCATTATGATTAAAATCCATTTCATGAGTGCTGATTTAAATAATCCGTAATTAAAATCCTACTACAGCTTCGATCACATAACCTTTGAAACGTCCGCCGTTGCGGTAATCTGCACCTGGGAATCCCATGTAATTTTGTTTAACCCACTCACCTTTCAAAAGCACATTCTTTGTTACAAACCATCCACCGGCAAATGCTAAGCGTTCCAGGGTAATATCGTCTGTAATTCCATTCAGTTGTCCTTTTACTTTATTGTAACGCGCACCTACGAACACGTTTTCCTGTTTTCCTAAGCGGTAAACTACATCACCAGCCAGTTGATTCATTTTACGAGAATAGATCTCAGCTTTTGTCCTACCTCTTGCCTGCTCAATAGTACCGAACAATTCAAGTCCACCTACTTTCAGGAAACCATTCAGCTGAACAGCATCAACTTTTTTGCTGAAGCCTGGGTTCAAACGGCCTGTTGAGAAGGCGGCAGTTACAGTTGTTCCGGCTTTTTCCATTGCTGCGAAGTAGTTAGAACCAGTGCGGTCTCCGGCATACAGTGTGTTTCCACCAGAGCTTCCGTTGTGATAATAAGAACCTGCCAGACGAATGCGGAGTTTTTCACCAATATTCTTGTCAAATCCACCTTTGAGGTACAGAGCTGGAGATTTTTTTACATTATCATCCTGTGCGGTCTTTACAAGAGAGTCGATGTTTCCTTTGATCATACCGTTGGTAAGTCCAACCATACCGAAGAGACCATTCTTTTGAAGGTAAACTTCACCACCGATCTCTGTTGTGAATGCATCCAGGATATAGTTTTCAATGAATGGGTTGTAGATTGTTTGTCCACCATCTGAACGACGGAAGTGTGCATCACCATAGTTGATCTCCATATGACCAATTTTGATTGTTGCCAGTTCCATTATTTTATCCCATGTTTTTCCTTTGAATGGAAGTTTGTCGAACTGGATATATCCACCTTTCACCCACGCTTCGTTGTGGTGACGTGAAGAAAGATAAGTAACCAGGTTCAGGCGGATTCCATCGGCCAGTTGAACGTCGAAGTTCAGGTTAGCCTGAGAAGTATTGAATCCAGATGTTAAAGGATACAGCCTGTTTACGCCGCTTCCACCATTATTGTTCAAAGCTGTGTTTGAATGTTTCAAACCCTGGAATTGTTGTGTAAATCCGGCTCCGAAACGAACCCTCAGTCCATCAAATGGGATTGAATCGGGAACTTTATTTGTTTCGAAGACATTTATGCCTCTCTGGTCGTATGGTCTCCAGTATGAAGGCCTTAAATAAACTTCTCTTCCATTTTGCGCCACCAGCACTGATGGCAATACACCTGTGAGCAAGATTGCAAGTAAAGTGTAAAGGATCTTAGTGTGTCTCATCTTAAAAAATTTAATTGTTTATAGTTAGTTTTTGATGATTGCCTGTATTATTAATTTGTTCCGTTGAATTTCAGAGAGTAGTCAATTGTCACTTCATCTCCTGTTTTCAGCGCGCCCAGCATAAAACTTGGAGGCTTGATACCGAATTCACTCATTTTGATTTTTTTGCTGCCGGTTACACTTACGGTTTTGTCGGCATTAACCTTACTATTTGCAACGAGTGTAACTTCTTTGGTAACACCAGAGATGGTTAAACTTCCGATAGCTTTGATCACGTATTGATTTTCGCCCTGGGGAGTAACTGTTGCTGTTACCATTCTGAAGTTGATGTCTTTGTGCTTCTCAGCATTCATTGCTTTGTAAGCCCTGGTATTGAGAAGGTTTTCACTGCTTTTCAGATTAATAACGGGCATTTTGAAAACAAGTCCATTGAGGGACATCAGTTGGTAAATGCTGGCATTCTTTACTATAAACTGTGCGTCACAGTTCAGGCCATTTCCCTTCATTGTCCAGTCGTGCAGGTTTGAAGTACCCGAAACCTTGATCTCAGCATCATGAAGCCTGCTATTTAAAGTTATCTGGGCATTCAGTGTAGTTGCCAGGAGGAACATGGTTACGCAGGTGATAAGGCTTTTTCTCAGAAGACCACCTGCAGGAATTAGCGTTTTCATTGTTCTAGTTTTGTTATTAGTAATTAGGAGACACAAAACTATTACGCAATCACTCAGCCCATTATGACTTAAAGGAGATTTGAACCTGATTGTTAAAAGGGAAAAAACTGACTAAACTCAGGTGATTATTATACAGAACATGACTAAAGACAGTATTTCGTAATGATCGTTACGCGCTTGTTAACCGGTTTCGGCTTTTTAAACTTAATCACATGATAATAAGAGAGAATAAGGTCTCTTTATCCTTTATTATTAAACATACCATTATTATATATGCGCTATTAATGGTTTGCAGAAAGCCGGTAAGTGGTGGGATGGTGTTATAAGATCAGGCGATCAGCTTAACACCATAATATCCGATGGTGGTGAATAAAGCACATCTTGTAATAACGCCGATGCAACACCACGTAAGCAGCTTTTTTAATGGGGCGTTGAATCCTATTCCTACGGCAATGCTGGCCGGGGCTCCAACTGTCATGGTCCCAACAAAACCTAAACCAATGATGCCATATTTCATCCAGATGCGGTGGGCAAGTCCGGGCTTTTCAGTTTTTACTTTAACAGGTCGCTGCTTCAAAAAAAGCCTTTTGATCTTCTCACCCAGGAAAGCGGCAACAAACACGCCTGCCAGACCACCGGCTAAACTTGCGGTAAAAATGATTACAGGAGATAATTTAAAAGCAAATCCCGCCGGTATGGCGGCATATATTTCAAAGCTTGCAAGGCCTGCCACAGTCAAAATCTTTAACATCATAAGAAACTTCGTTTTGCTTTAAATGGGAAGCGAAAGTACTGGTTTCCGGCCGGAACACCTCAACACATTATTCAGGCTTTTGTGATAGGTTAAAGGAATTATAAAACTGCCGAACTACGTACGAAATATTTCGTTTATCTGTACATTGCGTCTGTTTTTGTTGCTACCACAATACCCCTTCCTGATATACATCATCTGCATGCAACTATTGACTGCAGGAAAAGGAAACATTTATAAATAGTATATCAGTTCAAAATCAAAAAAACAACATCATGAAATCAGTTTACATGGCAATCGTGTTAGCCGTTGCATTTGGTTCAGCCATTGCACAGAACAATCCTGTATTCAGAATGGAAGACCGGATCCGTATCAGAGAAGCGATGCTTTTAAAGAGGTCATATGGCGAAAAAATATGGAAGGGCATTTCGCAAACTCCTTTTACAATATTATTAATACGCGACTCTGTTGAATTCCTCATCAATCACCCCAATCCGGGTGAAGACTTTCAGTACCTGGGTGAAGATTCAATGCTGCAGTCAAAGATCTACTTCAGGAAAGCAAAATACAATCCTGGCTTTCTGGCTACTTTTCCGGCGGTCAACGGCATGCCCACGATTGTTGCAGGTACTCCCGAACAGACCGGGAAAAATTCATCTGAATGGATCATAACGTTATTACATGAACACTTTCACCAGTATCAGTGGGCCGACCCACACTACCGTAGTTCAATAAACGAGCTTGATCTCAGCCGTGGCGATCAAACGGGCATGTGGATGCTCAATTACCCCTTTCCTTATGAGAAGCCTGAAGTTGAAGCCCAGTACAGCACTTATGCCCGCGCGCTCGTTGCCTGCATAAAAAACCTGGAGAATACGAATTTTAAAACATTGCTTGATCAGTATATGACCGAACGTAATAAACTCAAGGCACTGCTTGATTCGTCCGACTACCGGTATTTTTCGTTGCAAATATGGCAGGAAGGGATGGCCAGATATGCTGAATTCAAATTCCTTTCAGTAATGACCGGATATACCCCAACGGTTGAATGCAGCCAGCTCAGCGATTTTCAACCCTTTTCCGACTTAAAGAACAAATATTATAAAAGAGAACTGAACAACATTACAGCGTTAGAGCTTTCGAAGGAAAAGAGGATCGTGTTTTACTCTTTGGGGTTTGGAGAAGGATTGCTGCTTGATAAAATAAATAAAAACTGGAGAGACCTTTATAACAGGGAAAAGTTTTTTATAGAAAAATATTTCAGGCTGTAATTTTTCACAATTCAATGGGGATATTGCCATCCCCATTGAGATTTTCTTATTGCATTCATCTTAGCTGTATCTTATCAATCTCATTTAATGTATCGGGGTTTACAACTTTCATTGTTACTTTTTTACCCTCTACATAAAACAGGCAGAGCGCATTCTGTACACTAAAGGCCTTTGTATGTTCACTCCAGGGTGCTTTCTCCTGGGCGTAATAGGGCGCGCCTGCTGCGCCATTGTTTATCTGGTAAATCGGCCTGGAGACATTCAGCTTTTTATGGGGGTAGTTATCGGGATAGATGTTCACCGCTTTTGTCAACTGAAGGCGATTGTAATTGTGTTCATCGCCCGTTAAAACAGCCAATACCTTTTTGCTTCTGTTAATAAGGATGTCAAGGTATTCATCCCTTCGCTCGATGATACCTTTGTCCACCGGCTTCCCGGCAACATAAGGCCGCTTTTCATTATTGCCACGATACCACATATCATCCCCTACATGGCCGCCATTCGGAAACACAGGCGTATGCTGGGTTAAAAAAATGTGATCGATATTCTTATCTGCTTCAAGTTTGTCGATCACCTGTCTTAACCACGCGATCTGGTTATCCATCAGGTATCCATGCATTCCACCGCTTGTTCCGGGCTCCCTGCTTACAGATGGCGCATACCAATAGTCACTGTTCAATACTATCATTGCAACATTATCGTAGGTATAATAAAACACATTTTCCTTGTAAGAGGGAAAATCTTCCTGCGAAGCGTCAGGATCGTATTTGCTTCCGTCTTCGCTTTCCGGTCCGTTAACAGGATTTACAAATGCCTCCCGCATTACTGCTTCGGCTGATGTGATGTTGTAAGGAAATTTGTCAATTGTAAAAGTGGTATTGTTTCGGGTGTTCCTGAAAATATAGTTCAACGCCTCATGATTTCCCTGACCGGCATACACGGGCATATAATGCCAGAACGGTTCAATCGCTTTCTTCCAGTTGGTAAGCTGCAGCAGTTGTTCATCTTTATTTGACAAATAACCATTGATCATATCACCGGTAAACTGCATGAAAACGGCATTTTGCTGATAAGCGAGGGCGGCGATCTTTTTCATGATATAAGCGTTCGCGCCATAGATCATTCTTTCGCCTCCGCCGTTTGCATGACGGCTATCGCTGGTGTATGCGAAAACAAAAGGTTTTCGTGATCCGGGGTTCGGAGCGGTTTTGAAGGAATAAGTTTGAGAAAGAGAGCCATACTCCACTGTATACTCGTACTTCGTTCCGGGTTTAAGATCATTTACCGTTATCTCATGGTGAGTAGCTGCTTGCGGACTGCCATATTTTTTGCCATTCACTGTTACACCCGCCGCGACTGCCTGGTCTGTTTTAAACCAGACTACGGCTGAGTTATGAGTCAGATTACTGACGTAAGGACCATCGTAGATGGCCGGGACTATTGTAAACGGCCCTTTTCCGGTAACACTCACCACCCCATCGTACAAAATCATTCCTCTTTCATCCATCAGCCGGTAACCCAGGTGCAATATTCCGCTTTGCTGCCATCCCACCATGTCATAAGGGTCGCGAAAGTTTGTTTTCAAATTGATAACTACTTTGCCATTCTGCAAAGGAGCCGAAAGCCGGAAAACCGGCAACGGATGTGGTGCTTTGCCGTATGGTATAAGTCCATATACCAGCGTTCCTTTTATAACTCCGAAATTCAAAGTAATCCCATCGCTCCCACCTTCGGGACTGCCATGCATCTGTTGCAGTGTGAACCTCGCTTTTGCGGTATCGGCATAAAACCGCTCTTCACCTTTCTGAAAATAAAGCCGGCCACTATCGGAATAATGGATATTGCTGTAAGACGCAGGGATCCGTGGTAATTGGGCGTTAACTGTTTGAAGAATTACAAAAGTCACAAGGAGATTAATAACCCGTTTCATAGCGCCGAAATTAAGGATTTGCATTATTACTTCTTTGTGGCGACCTCGTTCACTTTTGTAATTCATGTAAAATTTTTCCGGTGGTGTCTGATATGCGTACGTTTCCTACCTGATCATTGGAAATGATTTTATCTGCTTTACTGTTCCATCCAACGCCCCAAAGATTGTTGCTGTCAAATTTAGTCTTTCTGATCAGCCTACCGGTATCATTCAGTATTAATAAATAATTAGATGATGCAGCAAGGTATTTGCCATCATTCGACCAGCGGAGGTTACGGTATTCAAAGTCGGCTTCCCTGATCATTTTAATTAAGGTTCCATTCTTATCCCAATATTTTACGTATGAAGGCTCACCGCCTGAGCTTTCATGACCGTAATCACCTGTGACGAAAAAATTTCCGGATGGATGCCATTGGCAGCATAATATCCCTTTGTTGTTTGAGCCGTCATCAATAGTGCTGATTAGACTGTCGTTTTTGATATCTATAAGAAAGATATTTTCTTCTACAGCGAGAATTATATTTTTAGCCGGATGCCAGTCGATATCAAATAAGGAACCAGGGTTTCTGAACGACAATGTTTTTACATCTTTGCCGGCTCTTGTAAAAATGCCAATTCGTCCTTCCCTGCCAACAAATGCAACAAGCTCACCATCGGGGCTCCAGGTTACCCCTCTTCCCTGAAACTCCTTAGAATGAGTTATGATGGTTTCGTTCTTCACGATATCGTATAGCTGAACGATTGAATTCTTTTCATCGTGCGAAATTGCAGCTACCGCAAGGATCGGAAATTTAGGATTCCATTCAACTCTTGCAATGATGGCAGGATTGTAATTCCATTTCTTAACTACTTTCCAGGTTGTGGTTTCATAAACAATGAGCTCGCCATTGTCGAAGCCGGCAGCAACAAATTTGTCGTCATGACTCCATCCTGCCGTCCACCCAATTGGTATCCCGGCCTGAGTGTCATTTGTTTTTCCAGGATTTCTAGCAGAAATATTGCTACACGCCGACACCACTATTACGAACAACAGCATCAGGGTAGATGAACTTAAAGATTTGTCAAATTTGTGCGAAAAGCTCTTAGTCATCTTTTCTGAGGGGGTTTTGACTTAAATTACACCAAGTTGTGCAAAAACTGATAACCATATTTTTTCTATTCATCTTTTCAGTTTCAGTAACTGAAGCAGGACAGTTATTGAAATTACCCCTTCTGATAGAGCATTACATCGATCATTCAGAAAGAGGTAAAGCAAACTCGTTTCTGGGATTTTTACAGGAGCATTATCAGAATGACCATAAAGACGATGGTGACGAAAGCGAGGACAGTAGCCTTCCCTTCAAAACCCTCACTAATAGCATTGTTTCTTTGAACTTTCTTTCTCCGGAATCCGAAGAAATAAATACTTTATTCACGCTTTCGACGACTGATCACCAGTTACACCCGGAACCATTCCTGTTCAAGGATCCTCTTTCCGGTGTATTCCACCCTCCGCGGATTGCCTGATATCTCTCCAGGGCAATTTATTTTTCTTACTTAAACA
>DASWTK010000272.1:0-16037 GCA_036402175.1 Chitinophagaceae bacterium
GCAGGCCGAAGGCTATACAGAGCCTGATCCGCGACTTGACCTTGGAGGCACCGATGTGATGCGTAAGATCATGATCCTTGCGCGCGAATCAGGAGAGCCGCTGGAGATGGATCAGATCACAAACAATTCCTTTATGCCCCCGGCTTGCATGCAGGGCGACGTAGAGAATTTTTATAATGAAATGCACAGGCACGAGGAACATTTCAGGAATCTGTACCAACAGGCAGCGACAGCAGGTAAGAAATTAAAATTTGTAGCGAAATATGAGGACGGAAAAGCATCTGTAGGCTTGCAGCAGGTAGATCCTGCCCATGGTTTTTATCATTTGTATGGAAAGGACAACGTAGTTCTTTTTTATACAAACCGTTATCCCGAACAACCCCTGATGATCAAGGGAGCAGGCGCGGGCGCTGAAGTAACGGCCTCCGGAGTATTCGCAGATATCATCCGCGCAGCCAGGGTGTAAATCCTTTGAACGATATTTTCAAAAGACTTTTTTCGATAAGCCTGAAACATTTTAAACCTGCAACACAAACATTCACGCCTATGCGCTCAGTTAAAGTTCTTTGCCCCGCCACTGTAGCCAACATGGTATGTGGCTTCGATGTGCTGGGCATGGCATTGAATAATCCCAGGGACATTATTAAAATGCGTCTGTGTGAGAAGCCGGGCATTCACATCGTTCATGAGGACGGCCACGGCCTGCCAACTGCTCCGGCACTGAATGTAGCAGGTGTTGCTTTGCAGGAAATGCTGAATGAACTTGATGAACCACCTGGCTTTGAAATGATCATTGACAAACGCATCAAACCCGGGAGTGGCCTGGGTTCCAGTGCCGCCAGTTCTGCCGGCGCTGTAGTAGCTGCCAATCACCTGCTCGGAAATATTTTCACGCGTGAAAAACTCGTTCAGTTTGCAATGGCTGGCGAAAAAACAGCATCAGGAGTGAAGCATGCTGATAATATTGCGCCCTGTATCTATGGAGGAGTGACGCTCATCCGATCGATATTTCCGCTCGACATCGTTCAGCTTTCCGCGCCTCCGATGCATGTAACAGTAGTTCACCCGCAGATAGAAGTGAAGACGTCCGATGCGCGACAGATACTCCGCAAGGAAGTGCAACTGAAAAATGCGATCAGGCAATGGGGTAATATCGGCGGACTGGTTGCAGGATTGATGAAACACGATTATGCATTGATTGGCCGTAGCCTGGAAGACGTGATCATTGAGCCCGTGCGAAGTATGCTCATTCCCGGCTTCAATGAAATAAAGAAACGATGCCGTGAAGCCGGTGCGCTCGGCGGCGGCATCTCAGGCTCTGGACCTTCTATTTTCATGTTGAGCACAGATGAATCCATAGCCCGTCAACTGGAATACATAATGACCGAAGTATATATGGGTCTGGGAATTGATTTTAAAACTTATGTTACGAATATTAATTATGAAGGTGTAATGGTACTGGAGGGCGATTAAAAAAAATCTGAATAAACTTCTATGTTGTATTATAGCACTAACCATAATTCGCCTCTTGTCAATTTCAGGGAAGCAACCATAACCGGTCAACCACCGGATAAAGGTTTGTATTTCCCCTCTTCAATTCCCCGGCTGGATGATAACTTCCTTAAATCATTCAGGAATCTTACACGCGAAGAACTGGCCTTTGAGATCATCAAGCCGTACACCGGCGATACAATTCCCGCCGATGAATTAAAACGAATTATTACCGACACAATTAGTTTCGATATCCCGTTGGTAAAGGTTGAAAACGATATTTATTCGCTTGAACTTTTTCATGGCCCCACTTTGGCGTTCAAGGATGTGGGTGCGAGGTTCATGAGTCGCTGCCTTGAATACTTTGTAAAAGACAGCATCGGAAAACTTGTTATTTTAACTGCGACATCCGGCGATACGGGCGGAGCTGTTGCAAGCGGTTTTTATAAAACAGCGGGGATAGATGTTGTGATACTTTATCCTTCGGGCAAAGTCAGCAACATTCAGGAGGCGCAGCTTACGCGACATGGAAACAATATACATGCATTGGAGATAGATGGAAGTTTTGATGATTGCCAGCGAATGGTGAAACAGGCGTTTGCTGACGAACAGCTGAACGGAAATTTAAAGCTTACTTCTGCGAACTCTATAAATGTTGCAAGATGGCTACCGCAACAATTTTATTATTTTTTTGCATTGCAACAATGGCCTTTTGCCGAACCTCCGGTCATCAGTGTGCCAAGCGGTAATTTTGGAAATCTGTGCGCGGGACTGCTTGCTTATACGTCAGGTTTGTCCGCAGCGCATTTCATAGCGGCCTGTAATCAGAATGATGTGGTTCCGTTATATTTTCAAACATCTCGGTATGAACCGAAACCCTCAGTATCGACTTTATCCAATGCCATGGATGTAGGAGATCCCAGTAATTTTATCCGCATTCTTGAATTATTCCAATTTGATTTCAATAAGCTTTCAAACCTGATCACCAGTTATAGTATTTCTGATGAGGAAACGCGATCGGTTATAAGAGAGGTTTATGCAACGCTTAATTATCTACCCGATCCGCATGGGGCTGTTGCTTTCGCATCTTTGAAAAAATACCAGAAAGATCATCCGGGAACAAAGGGAATTTTCCTCGAAACAGCACACCCGCTCAAATTCAATAATGTTGTTGAGCCGCTTACAGGGAAAGAAATAAGTATGCCCGCGTCTATTGCCGGACTGCTGAAAGAAGAGAAGGTTTCCGTGCAGATGGAAGCAGATTATAATGAATTAAAAAATTACCTGATGAGAAGTTTTTAGACTGTAGGTTTTGCAACATTATCTAACCATTGCTGAAGATGATGCGATATTTTTTCGGCTTCAATTATAAAACCATCATGTCCATAAGCAGAATCAATTTCAGCCAGTGTTGCATTGGGTAAATTATCTGCAAGCAGGTGTTGCTCATGCAAAGGGCAAAGTATGTCGCTATTGATTCCAATTATTAACGTTTGCTGGGAAATGCTGCGCAATACTGTAGCTACTTCCGCCCCTCTGCCTCTTGCTATATTATGTGAATCCATCGCTTTGGTCAGCAGCCAGTAACTGTAAGCGTTGAATCGGTTCACCAATTTATCGCCCTGGTAAGAGATATATGACGATGCTTTATAATTGTCAAGTTTTTCCAGATCGGGATCACGTTGTTTCTGCAACAGAATATCGTAATTGCGGTATGTAAGCAAGCCCATTCCCCGTGCGGCCTTTAATCCTTTCCTTCCTGCGTGTGGCGACTCATCTTTCCATGTGGCATCTGCTTCTATGGCAAGTCGTTGTGCGGTATGCACCGCGATTCCCCAGGGGCTTTCAGTAGCTGAAGTTGCGAGCAGGAACAGGTTTTGGATCACTTCCTTTTCCATAAGGCACCATTCCAATGCCTGGTATCCGCCCATGCTTCCACCTGCCAGCAGGTAGATACTTTTGATCTCAAGGTGTTTGCGTAACAGTATATGCGCTTTCACCATATCGCGGATAGTGATAAAAGGGAAATGGCTGTAATACGGCCTTCCGGTCTCGGGGTTCGAATTCAGGGGACCACTGGTGCCGTAGCAGGAACCAAGGATATTTGCACAAACTATGAAATGCCTGGCCGGGTCAATCACGCATCCGTCTCCGGTAACTCCCGGCCACCATTCGGTAACATTTGAGCTTGCCGTTAATGCATGGCAGACCCAAACAACGTTTGAGCTATCGGCGTTAAGATTTCCGTACGTATGATACGCAATGGTGAGACCCTGCAGTACTCCCCCTGCTTCCAGTTCGAACGGCTGATTATAATAAAATACCTCCATTGAATTTGCACGCAAAGTAAAAGCCTGGTGAATTACTTTTACAAAAAAATTCATGCTTAAGATCGAAGTTAATAGAGTCTCAGGCGATTTTGGGTTTGAAGCCCGTGACATTTACGGACATACAGCAAGGTTAGATAATAGTCCTGAATCAGGCGGAGGAAACTTTGGGATCAGGCCCATGCAGATGGTTCTAATGAGCCTTGGCGGATGCAGTGGCATTGACGTTATTTCCATTCTGAAGAAGCAACGGCAGGAAGTCAGCCGTTTCAACATGATCATTGAGGGTGAAAGGGAACCTAACAAGGAGCCATCACTTTTCATAAGAATCCAGGTATCATTTGAGCTGGAGGGAGAAATTGACCCTGCGAAGGCATACCGTGCCTGCCAGCTTTCAATTGATAAGTACTGTTCTGTAGCCGAAACTTTGCGGCGTTCAGGCGCAAATATTTCCTGGAACGTTCAGGTCAACGGATCAATTTTTACGCCTTAAAACTCCAACTCAAAATGCATCCGATAACGAAAGCCATCCGCACCCAGGTTCCCCGCACGGGAGAGATGGAACATTCCAGTCCGCTTTTTCTCACAAGCAGCTTTTGCTTTGAGAACGCTGAATCAATGCGGGCTGCGTTTGCCGATGAGACCGACGACAATATCTACAGCAGGTTCAGCAATCCGAATGTGAAGGAGTTTACAGACAAGATCTGTATTCTGGAAGGTGCGGAAGATGGATTTGCCACCGCTTCCGGAATGAGTGCGGTTTTTGCCTCTTTCATGGCATTGCTTAAACAAGGCGATCACCTGTTGTCGTGCAATGCGGTATTTGGCAGTACGCACACAGTGATCACCAAATTTTTACCGCGTTATGGGATTGAACACTCTTATGTACGGGCCGATAAGCCCGAGGACTGGGAAGCCGCTATCCGTCCGAATACTAAAATGATCTATCTCGAAACACCCGCAAATCCCGGTCTGGACATCATTGACGTTGAATATGTTTCAAAACTGGCTAAGAAGCATGATATTATTCTTAATGTAGATAACTGCTTCGCAACGCCAATCGGACAAAAGCCAATTGAACAGGGGGCCGATCTTGTAGTTCATTCCGCTACAAAATGGATTGACGGGCAAGGAAGGGCGCTGGGCGGCGTGGTTGTAGGAAAAGCTTCACTCATATATGACATCTATCTTTTTTGCAGGAGTACAGGCCCTGCACTTTCACCTTTCAACGCATGGGTACTGAGCAAAAGCCTTGATACACTAGACGTAAGGATGGAGCGCCATGCGTCGAACGCGTTGCAGATCGCAAAGGCGCTTGAGGGTCATCCTCAAATTGCGTGGTTAAAATATCCTTTTCTTCCATCACACCCGCAATATGACATCGCGGTAAAACAAATGACAAATGGAGGCGGAATTGTTTGTTTTGAACTGAAGGGAGGACTGGAAAGTGGTAAAAAGTTCCTGGACGGCCTTCAGATGCTTTCCCTTACCGCGAACCTGGGCGACGTTCGCAGCATCGCTTCCCACCCGGCCAGCACTACGCACGCCAAACTCACCAAAGACGAACGCGAGGCCGTGAATATCACCCCCGGCCTTATCCGAATTTCGGTAGGACTGGAGCATGCCGATGATATTCTTGCAGACATTTTACAATCCCTTGAGAAATGTTAGTAATCTTTTAGCACTAATGTGCTTATATTTGTTTTCGAATTTCACCTGAATGACTCAAACCTTCTCATACAAAAATTGTTGTTGCTGTTGCAGGCTGGGGCTGGTTATTCTGGTGGAAGATAACCTGTAATGTAATTTTCAATACATAGACCCTTTTAAAGCCCCACCAAAGTGGGGTTTTTTATTTTATATACTTCAACTATGCAGGACTTAGCAACTTATAAAGAAACACCTCTTATCGAAAAAGTCCGTTTGCTGGGATCGAGGATCGGGCGAACGGACCTTCACAGGATCACCGGCTTCCCGGTCAAAAAAGGGGTATCGATCTTTGCAAAAAAAGAATGGGAACAATTATCCGGCAGCGTTAAAGCACGCGCGGGTTACAATATTTTCAGACAGGCCATCGAAAAGGGTGAGCTGACACGCAATAAAATTTTGTTTGATGCCACCAGCGGAAATACGGGCATTGCTTATGCAACGATTGGAAAACTATTAAACATACGGGTTACCCTGTGTCTTCCGGAAAATGCATCACAGGAAAGGAAAGACATTCTGAAATCACTTGGAGCTGAAATTATTTACACGTCCAGGTTCGAAGGAACGGATGGTTCACAACAAATGGCAAAACGGCTTGCGGCAGAACATCCCGAAAGATATTATTATGCCGATCAGTATAAAAATGATAACAACTGGAAAGCACATTATTATACTACAGGACCCGAGATCATTGAAGCTTTACCTTCGATCACACATTTTATTGCAGGATTGGGAACAACCGGAACTTTTATCGGCACAGGACGGAAGTTAAAGGCCTGGAAACCTGATGTTCAGTTGATCTCCATGCAGCCCGAATCGGCCATGCATGGACTGGAAGGTTGGAAACACATGGAGACAGCCGTGGTTCCAACCATATACGACCCTTCGCTTGCAGACGCTGAACTTACAATAAGTACCGAGGAAACATATGAAACCCTGAAAGCTGCTTACAGGAATGAAGGATTGCTGCTGAGTCCATCTTCCGCGGCTAACCTGACCGGAGCGCTGCGCCTGGCGCAGGAGATAGATGAAGGTGTGATTGTGACGGTCTTTCCAGATAACGCTGATAAATACGGTGAGGTAATTAAAAAACTTATTCCATGATCAGTATTGAATCGATTGCGAAGGAACAGATGATTAAAGATGCGGTCAGGAACTTTCCTGATGAATGCTGCGGTTTTTTTTACGGGACTGAGGACGAAACCGGCAACAGAATGATCAGCGAAGTTCTCATAGTTGATAATGCAAAGGAGGGTGATAAGAGAAAACGATTTGAGGTATCACCGAAAGACTATCTGAAAGCTGAACAGTTTGCAGAGGAATCAGGACTTGATTTGCTGGGTGTTTATCATTCACATCCCGATCATCCGGCAATTCCCTCTGAACATGACCGGAAATCGGCACAGCCGTATTTTTCATATATCATCATTTCCGTGTATGGTAAAGAAATAAAAGATATCAGGTCGTGGCGACTTAACAATGAATTTCAATTCGAAGAAGAAGAAATAAATCAGACAAAAGAAGAAATAAACAATTAAACAATTACAAAATGGCAACAGTCATTATACCTACACCCCTGAGAAAATTCACAAATAACACTGCCAAGCTACAGGTGAATGCGGGAAATATACAGGAAACTGTAGATGAGCTTATGCTTAATTTTCCTGAATTGAAAAAACACCTGCTCGACGACCAGGGACAGATACGTTCATATGTCAACATTTTTGTTGGTGATGATGATATCCGCGACCTTCAGCAGGCCCAAACGCCAATCAGTGAAAGTACCGTGATCAGTATTGTTCCGGCCATAGCCGGCGGAAGTGATCCGATCAGTTTTACAAAAGAAGAATTAGCCCGCTATAATCGTCACATCATAATTCCCGATTTCGGCCTCGAAGCGCAGAAAAAATTAAAAGCATCTAAAGTTCTTGTTGTGGGTTCTGGTGGATTGGGCAGCCCGGTTTTATTATACCTCGCTGCTGCAGGTATTGGCAGCATCGGAATCGTGGATTTTGATGTAGTTGACGATAGCAACCTTCAGCGCCAGGTATTGTTTGGTGTTGATGAAATAGGCAAGCCCAAAGTAGAAGCGGCAAAACGCAGGCTCGAAGCGTTGAACCCGCACATTAAGATCATATTGTACAACACACAGCTAACATCAAAGAATGCTTTGGAAATCATCAGTGAATACGATGTTGTGGCAGATGGCACAGACAACTTTCCAACGCGTTACCTGGTGAATGATGCATGCGTGTTGACGGGCAAGCCGAATATCTATGCCTCTATTTTTCAGTTTGAAGGACAGGTGTCTGTTTTTAATTATAAAAATGGCCAGGGTGAATTGGGCCCGAATTACCGCGATCTGTATCCCACTCCACCACCACCCGGATTGGTACCGAGCTGCGCCGAAGGTGGAGTGTTGGGCGTATTGCCAGGTATAATAGGAAGCCTGCAGGCTCTTGAGGTTATTAAAGTTATAACCGGTGTTGGCGAAGTATTGTCGGGGCGCTTTTTCATTTTCGACGCTCTTAATTTCGAAAGCCGGACATTTAAAATTGCCAGAAGAAAAGACAATCCGGTCAATGGAGAAAATCCAACTATCACAGAACTGATAGACTATGAACAATTCTGCGGCGTGAAAGCAGTAGAGAAACCAATCAAGGAAATTACAGCAAAGGAATTGTACGAATGGCAGGTCAGAGGTGAGAAATTCCAGCTGATCGATGTTCGCGAACCTCATGAATATGAGATCGTGAATATAGGAGCAAAGCTTATTCCCCTTGCAACGGTGTCAGATAATGCCGATAAGATCGATACCGATAAAAAAGTGGTCATTCATTGCAAGATGGGAGGCCGTAGCGCTAAAGCGATCCGTGAACTGGAAGAAAAATTCGGATTTAAAAATCTGTATAACCTGAAAGGCGGTATACTTGATTACATCGATGAAGTACAACCGGAGCTGACTAAATATTGATCATTCAGCAATAATGAAATCTGTATAACTAAACTACGTATCCAAACATATTATCGTCCTTATTCAGCTCTGTATAGTTGAAATGATGTGTATCCAGCTTTTTAAGCAGCGCTTCATAATCGTCCCTGCTTTGCAGTTCAATTCCGACTAATGCTGGGCCGGTTTCTTTGTTGTGCTTCTGCATGTATTCGAAACGTGTAATATCGTCATTCGGGCCCAGCACATCATTTACAAATTCCTTTAGAGCACCCGGACGTTGGGCAAAACGGATCAGGAAGTAGTGTTTTAATCCTTCGTATTGAAGTGAGCGCTCTTTGATCTCCTGCATACGATCAATATCGTTATTGCTGCCACTGACAATACAAACTACGTTCTTCCCGCGGATAGCTTCGGCATACGCGTCAAGTGCCGCGATGGACAATGCACCCGCGGGCTCCACAACTATCGCGTCTTCGTTATAAAGTTTCAGAATAGTGGAACAAACTTTCCCTTCAGGAACAAGGTGCATGTCATCAAGCACGTCTTTGCAGATGGAAAATGTGAGATCCCCTACCCTTTTTACGGCAGCCCCATCTACAAATCTATCGATAGAATCAAGTGTCACCGGCTCGCCAGCCTTCAGCGCGTTAAACATAGAAGGCGCGCCTTCCGGTTCAAGGCCAATAATTGCGGTGCGGGGTGAGAACAGCTTGAAATAACTCCCAACTCCCGCGCTCAGTCCGCCCCCTCCAACCGGAACGAATAAATAATCAACTGAAGGCTGGTCTTCAAGTATCTCAACGCCAACGGTAGCCTGGCCTTCAATGATGCGGTAATCATCAAACGGAGGTATATAACACATCTCATGCTCTTCGGTGAATTTTTGTGCCGCCTGCGCACAATCGTCATACGTATCCCCTACAAGTCTCACTTCAATATTCTTTTCACCAAACATCTTCGTTTGCCTGACTTTCTGATTAGGCGTGATCACTGGCATAAAGATCACCCCCTGAACATTAAGCTTTTTACATGAATAGGCGAATCCCTGCGCATGATTACCTGCACTTGCGCAAACTACGCCGCGCTTCAACTGCTCGGGTGGCAGGCTGCTCATCATGTTGTATGCACCCCTTAGTTTGTAAGAGCGAACTATCTGCAGGTCTTCGCGTTTCAAAAAAACATTGCACTCATATTTTTTTGAAAGATTGTGATTGTATGTAAGCGGCGTTCTGTTCACCACTTTTTTCAATCGCTCCGCTGCCTTTTTAAAATCAAGCACCGGCGCATTTTGTGTGATCGTGTCCATATTAATAAAATTTGATCGGATCACTCCTAAACCATCTCACCCACTTCCTTTTCATTAACCACATTTTTAGTCTCGTCTGCTCCTGCAGGCTGATTTTCTGGTCTGAGGCTTCTAACAGTTTTTCCTGACTGCCACAATTCGCTTTCACGCAATTCTTTTAATTCTACTTCAAGCTTCTCGCGATAGTCAGCCTTGCTATTGCTTTCAATTGAGCGGGCGGCTTCTTTACCTGCTGCCACACTTTCGTATAGTTCATTGAAAACGGGCAAAGTCGCGTCTCTGAATTTTTTCCACCAATCCAATGCTCCTCTCTGAGCTGTAGTTGAACAGTTGGCATACATCCAATCCATTCCATTCTCTGCAACAAGTGGCATAAGAGATTGAGTTAATTCCTCAACGGTTTCGTTGAACGCCTCTGACGGGCTATGTCCCTTCTTGCGAAGCACTTCATATTGTGCAGCGAAAATGCCCTGGATGGCACCCATTAATGTACCACGCTCTCCTGTAAGATCGCTGTACACTTCCTTTTTAAAATCTGTTTCAAACAGATAACCACTTCCTATTGCAATTCCCAATGCTACCACTCTTTCGAAAGCACGTCCGGTTGCATCCTGGTAAATGGCGTAGCTGCTGTTAAGACCGCGACCCTGCAGGAACATTCTGCGAAGTGAAGTGCCGGATCCCTTCGGTGCCACAAGGAAAACGTCTACATCGGCAGGTGGAACAATACCTGTCTGGTCATTATAAGTGATTCCGAAACCATGTGAGAAGTACAATGCTTTACCAGCAGTGAGGTGTTTCTTCACAACGGGCCACAATTGGATCTGTGCTGCGTCGCTCAACAAATAACAGATGATGGTTCCGCGTTCAAGCGCTTCTTCAATCTCAAACAACGATTCTCCGGGCACAAATCCATCCTGAACAGCTTTATCCCAGCTTTTTGAATTCTTGCGTTGTCCGATGATCACATTCACGCCATTGTCGCGTTGATTAAGTGCCTGGCCCGGGCCCTGAACGCCATATCCTATAACAGCTATTACTTCGTTTTTCAACACCTGCCTTGCTTTTGCAAGCGGAAATTCTTCCCTTGTCACAACATTTTCCTGTACACCACCGAAATTTAATTTTGCCATTTTATTCGTTTTAAATGTTAGATATTTTTATGAAATGATGATTACATCGTGAAAACTTCATCACGTTTATCGAGATATTCATTCTCAACAAGTTCTTCGCCTGGTTCGGTTTGCTCGAATTCTTTCAGCTTTTCATGGAATCCACTGGAAGCTTTAATGATGGCAACCCGTCCGCTGCGTACAAATTCAATGAGCCCAAAGGGTTCAAGTACTTCAACCAGCCTGTCTGTTTCCTGCCGGTGGCCTGTCGTTTCAAAAACAGTATAATCCTTCCGTATCACAACGGCGCGCGCACCGTATTCTCTTAGCAGTCGTTCAACCTTCACCTTTTCTGCTATCTCGTCAGTTGATACTTTGTAAAGTGCCAGCTCTTGCCAAACGATCTCTTCGCCCGTATTAAAATAAGCTTTGAGCACATCCACCTGTTTTTCGATCTGTCGCGCCAGTTTCTTTACCACTTCTTCAGTTTCATTTATAACAATGGTAAACCGGTGAATCCCTTCAACCTCAGAAGGAGATGTGTTCAGGCTCTCAATGTTTATTTTCCTTCTTGAAAACAGTATTGCAATGCGATTCAGCAAACCAATCTGGTTTTCGGTATATACTGTTATGGTGAATTCTTGTTTCATGATAAAAATGAAAAATTCAAAATGAAAAATGTAAAATCAATGAACTGATGATCAATTGCTCAATAAACGAACAACTGCTATTTCAACCGGATCTCCGACACGCTGCAACCTTGCGGCACCATCGGAAATACATTGTTTTCTTTGCCTACCATCACTTCCAGCAAATAAGCGGAAGGATGATCCAGCATAGCCTGCAATGCATTGCGAAGATTTACACGGTCATCCACGCGCTGACCTGATATTCTATAACCTTTTGCAACCATTACAAAATCGGGACTGGTAATGTCAACGAAAGAATAACGCCTTTCATGAAAGAGTTCCTGCCATTGCCGCACCATTCCGAGAAACTGATTATTGAGTATTATGATTTTTACGTTCACTTCGCTTTGCATGATGGTGCCTAATTCCTGCAGTGTCATTTGAAATCCTCCATCACCGATCACTGCAACAACTGTTCTGTGCTGTGCTCCGAATTTTGCACCTATAGCCGCCGGCAGTGCAAAACCCATCGTTCCGAGTCCGCCGGAAGTAACATTGCTTTTTGATTCTTTGAATCTTGCATACCTGCACGCAACCATCTGGTGCTGTCCAACATCAGTAACGATCACTGCTTCACCTCCGGTCAGTTCGTTCAGGGTATTGATCACTTCACCCATTGTGATCTGTCCTGTCAATGGATGCAATTCCTGGTCAATACAGGTCTCTTCTTCCTGATCGCGGCAATCCCGGAATTTCTCAAGCCATTGCGGATAAACTTTTTGTTCCAGGAGATCCGTCAGCATAGGAAGGGTTTCCTTACAATCTCCCCAAACAGGTACGGTCGTTTTTACATTTTTATCTATCTCTGCGGGATCGATATCGAGGTGGATCACCTTTGCCTGTTTTGCATATTTATCAAGCCTTCCTGTTACACGATCGTCGAATCGCATTCCAACAGCAATGAGCACATCGCATTCATTGGTCAGCAGGTTTGGCCCATAGTTTCCATGCATGCCCAGCATACCCATATTCAATGGATGATCGGTAGGAAGGGCGCTTAATCCAAGTATTGTCCACGCGGCAGGAATGCCGGCCTTCTCAATAAATTTCTTGAATTCCTTTTCAGCTTTCCCAAGTATTACACCCTGGCCGAAGATCACAAAAGGCTTTTGCGCTTCGTTTATCAGCTTCGCGGCACGTTCAACAAATTCTTTTCTGATGATAGGCTTTGGCCGGTAGCTTCTGATATGATCGCAGCGCTTATAACCATCGTAATCGAATTTTTGCAGTTGTGCATTTTTTGTAATGTCGATAAGCACAGGACCGGGTCTGCCGCTTCCGGCGATATAAAAAGCCTTTGCAAGTACCGATGGTATCTCCGTTGCATCTGTCACCTGATAATTCCATTTGGTGACAGGCGTTGTAATATTGATGACATCAGTTTCCTGGAACGCGTCGGTGCCCAGCAGGTGTGCGAATACCTGACCAGTGATGCATACTAATGGCGTACTGTCGATCATCGCGTCTGCAAGACCAGTTACAAGGTTGGTTGCGCCAGGTCCGCTGGTCGCGAAAACTACCCCGGTTTTACCCGAAGTTCTTGCAAATCCCTGTGCGGCATGAATTGCTCCCTGTTCATGCCTGACAAGTACATGATGCAGGCGATCGCGGTAATCGTACAACGCATCATAGATCGGCATGATAGCGCCGCCGGGATAGCCAAAGATTATATTGGCTCCTTCCGCCAAAAAAGCTTCGAGTACCGCAACAGAACCGCTGACAACGGTTTTTTCATTCGCTTCAACTTTTTCAGCTGTTAATTCTAATGTATCCATAAAATCAATTTTTGTTCGGATCATTCATCCGTTACGCAGCCTTCAGCTGCATTTCTTACTGTCATTGCATATTTATACAACACACCCTTTTTTACTTTTAAAGCTGGTTGCTTCCAGTCAGACCTTCTTCGTGCGATCTCTTCATCGGGCACATCCAGTTTGATGGTGTTCGTTGCCGCGTCAATGGTGATCTGGTCCCCATCTTTCACAATTGCTATTAATCCACCGTCAAATGCTTCAGGTGTGATATGTCCTACCACAAAACCATGAGTTCCTCCACTGAATCTGCCATCGGTGATCAATGCCACGCTTTTACCAAGTCCTGCGCCAATGATCGCGGATGTTGGTTTCAGCATTTCAGGCATGCCGGGAGCTCCTCTTGGTCCAACATATCTTATCACCACTACATCTCCTGACTGTACTCTTCCATTCTGAATTCCTGCGATCAGTTCAAACTCGCCGTCAAAAACTTTTGCGGGGCCAACAAATCGCTCTCCTTCTTTTCCGCTGATCTTCGCAACACTGCCTTTTTCAGCGAGATTGCCATATAATATCTGAAGATGCCCGGTGGCTTTCACTGGCTGTTCAACAGGTAAAATGATCTTTTGTGTATCAAAATCAAGTGCAGCAACACCGGACACATTCTCAGCGATCGAATTTCCTGTAACAGTAAGGCAATCGCCATGCAGTAAACCTTTCTGAAGCAGGTACTTCATCACCGAAGGCAATCCCCCGATTTCATGCAGATCCTGCATCAGATACTTACCGCTTGGTTTGAAATCTGCCAGCACCGGCACTTTATTACTTATTCTCTGAAAATCGTCCTGTGTCAAAACAACATCCACGCTTTTTGCCATTGCAATCAGGTGAAGGACAGCATTGGTGCTGCCTCCCAGTGCGATGATCACTGTTATAGCATTTTCAAATGCTTTCAGTGTCATGATATCTCTTGGTTTGATATCTTTCTCAAGCAGTTTCAGGATGGCGCGACCAGCATCCATGCATTCGGCTTGCTTCGCCTGGCTAAGCGCGGGATTAGAAGATGAAAACGGAAGGCTCATACCTAACGCTTCAATTGCGGCAGCCATCGTATTGGCAGTATACATTCCACCACATGCGCCGGCTCCCGGGCATGATCCTTTCACGATACTTTTGAAATCCTCATCACTGATGGCGCCTGCTATCTTCTGTCCAAGTGCTTCAAAAGCAGAAACTATGTTCAGGTCCTGTCCCTTATAATGACCCGGCGCAATGGTTCCGCCATAAACCATAATTGATGGACGGTTCAGTCGTCCCATGGCTATCAGTGAACCCGGCATATTTTTATCGCAACCGGGAAGTGCTATCAGAGCATCATAATACTGCGCCCCACAAACTGCTTCAATAGAATCCGCGATGATGTCACGGCTTACGAGTGAATACCGCATCCCTTCTGTTCCATTGCTGATGCCATCGCTTACACCGATTGTATTAAAGATCAGACCAACCAGATCATTATCCCACACGCCTTGTTTTACCAGCTTCGCCAGATCGTTCAGGTGCATGTTGCAGGTATTTCCATCATAACCCATGCTCACTATGCCAACCTGTGGTTTTTTCATATCATCGTCAGTAAGTCCAATGCCATACAACATTGCCTGTGCCGCGGGCTGCGTAACATCCTGTGTGATGGTCCTGCTATATTTGTTCAATTCCATTTATGCTACTCTTAGTGATTGCAATGACTGATCGGTAACAATGCGTTTGTATGCTTTCTGAATTTTCTTGCCGATTGAATCGTTCCAGTCCTTACCCATCGTTTTTCCGTCTACTGACTCTATCCCAACTATTTCTGCTCCGGTGCCGCAATAAAATGCGCTATCAGCTTCATACAGGTCTTCGGGCGGATACTTTCCTTCTTCCCACGCGAATCCCAGGTCTTCACATAATTCCATAACAGTGGTCCGCGTAATTCCTGGGAGGATGTTACCGAGGGCAGGTGTGAACAGTTTGCCATTCTTTTCAAAAAAGAGATTAGCGCCTGGCCCTTCAGCAAGAAATCCCTCATGATCCAGCAGCAATGCTTCGTCATAACCTTTTTGCTTCGCCTCGTTCACTGCAAGAATCGAATTCACGTAATGACCGCATGCTTTGGCCTCCACTCTTACTGAACGGGGGTGCGGCCGGCAGATGGATGAAATGTACAACCTCAGTAATTTTTCACCCAGGTAACTGCTCCACTCCCACGCTGCTATCATCAGCATTGATTCCTTACATCCGGTGAGCGACATATTAGGACTGCAAAGCACGAGTGGCCGGATGTATGCTTCTGTAAAATTGTTCCGCTCAAGCACTTCATATGTGATATCAGTCATCTCTTCTACTGAATACCTGAAAGGAATATGCATCAGCTCGCACGACCTGATAAGCCTTTCGTAATGCTCCTTTGCTTTGAAAATACGAGGGCCCTGGCCGGTATTATAAGATCTGATACCTTCAAACACGCCATACCCGTAATGAAGGGTTTGCGTATAAAGGTCCACGTGGGCTTCATTTGCCTTTTGCACGTGGCCGTTGAAATAGAGAACTGTGTTTTCATTGTAATACATACTATACTTTTTTTAAGCGGGCATAAAAAAAAAGCGACCAGCCGCTGGGAGGCGGGTCGCAGTATTTCGTTTCAAATGATTTTTAAATA
>DASWTK010000273.1:0-6034 GCA_036402175.1 Chitinophagaceae bacterium
TCACCTGTTGTATAGTCTTCAATAGAAGTAACATCAAAGTTTATATCCACTCCCTGTATAAGGTTGCCGGCCAAACGGTTTAACTGTTCTGTCAGCAGCTTGCTGGCGCTCTGCCTTGCAAACCTGCCCGCGTCGAATGGATTTTCACCACTGGACGCAAATGGATTCTCTCCTACAAAACGGTTGAGCAACAACAGTGCAAAAACCTGTTTGTTAAGTTCCGATGGTTCCTGCCTCAATTGTTCAAGCCGTACTTCCACATTCTGAACGATATCGTTGGAGACGCTGTAATTTTTTTCCGGAAGTATGATGTCAAAGTTGATCTGTGGCTTCAATAGCGCGCCGCGCAGCTTAAGGTGAACCTCAAATGGCAAACGCTGCCTATAAGTATTGCGGATAGATGTAGTGGCTTCGGAAAGCTGATTGCCCACCAGGTCAAGCGGCGATGTGTTGGCTATATAGATCGCAGTAACATCCAACGCGGCATCAGTTGGCTCTCCCTGCCATACGATCTTACTTCCTTTCTGAATATTGAATTTACGCCTGAGGAAATTGAAGGTCAGTTCATAACTTCCCTCCTGGATCTCGTACGATCCGGCAAGCGTGATCTTTCCGCTTGGGTCTATCCCGGCATTGATGAGGCCTTCGCCTTTCATTCTGACAAAATCACCATTGCCCGCGTCGATCACCATGCTCAGCGTTGCTTCCTTGTCTATTTCAATATTCGCGTTCACGTCAAATCCTTTGAGCGAACTGCTATCGAGGGCTGTGTAGGGTTCAATAAAAAGTGAGTCATTCACCCGTGGCGCATCCATATCAACAAATTCAATCACACCTTCGCGTTCAACAATTCCCGGCTCGGGCTGCGGAATTACTACAGTGAAATCTGTTGCCTTGTTAATGGTTAAACCACCGTCAATTATCGGCGCTTCTTCTGTTCCTTTTATACGCAGGTTGCTGCTGAGAACGAGCTTACCATAAAATAATTTGTTGTCTTTTTTTGTTGTATTGGATGCCTGGAAATTATCCGCGGTAACGGCAAGGTCAAAACGATAGTTCATGAAATTGCTGGTAGCGGCCAGTCCATCGATCACGATCGCGTTGCCTGTTTCATCTTTCAGGGTGAACGTATTGAACGTTATACCACTGTTATCAACCTGCAGCCGTTCCTGGTCAATGGTAAACTTACTGTTCAGCATTGTGACATTCATTGCTGCCTTATCGAACAGCAGCGATCCATCAATATTTGGATCTTTCATAGTGCCGTTGAAGTTGAACTTACCGCTTACAATTCCGCTCGCATCCTTAATGGCGCCCATTGATGCTCCTTCAATCGTACTCAGTTGCAGCTGCCTGATGTCAAGCACAAGGTCGTATGAACTGTTATTGTCAGGTTTCACCAGATATTTTCCGGTAAGCTGCAGGTCGTTTCCGCGACCTGTGAGCCGCACGTCGGCATCATAAGTATTCGCAACCGTACTGCTGACACGGATGTTTGCATTACCGAGTGTATCCTGCCGTATGCTCAGGTCGTTCACCGACAGGTCGCTGGTGAATGTTAGCTGTTTGGTGACGTCGTTCAAAACCACGGTACCGTTCATAACGCCATCCACAAACGAAGTATCGGCCTGAATGAAACCGGTGATCGTGCCCAGTCTGAAGCTGCTGAAGTTTACATTGATGGGCGCGTCGATTGCAGTTGACGCGCTGTTGATGCTTAACTTCTGATTGTTTCTTGACAACACGAAATTGCTGACGTTGAACCCTTCGGGTTTAATGGATATGGTGTTCCCCGGTTCAACATTCCATTCGTCGTAATTCAGCAGCAGACGCTTCGGTTCAAGACTAACTACATAATCGCCAAAGGTTGGCTGACGAAGTATGGCTGAAAAATGATACTTGTCCTTCGCAGCGCGGTCTTTAATATTGAGCGTAAGATTTGCCTGATTATTTGCAATCAACCCATCGATGTTCACGCTGTAAATATTCCAACCAGCGCCCTGAAGATGATCCAGTGAAGAGGTTACACTGATACCTCCCGGATCGGATCCTGCTTTAACATTAAATCCGGTCAGCCGGTAAGTACCATACACCAAACGCGGTGAACTTGCAGCGAGCGACCAACCAGCACTGCTGGAGAAATTTCCATTCAGCTGCAGGCTTTCCATTCGTTTGATTTCCGGCATGAACGAACGCCAGAATGGCTTATCGAGCACACTGGCACTTACTGTAAAGTCGTAAGGCGAAACGGGTTTCACCTGGTATGATGGAACCAAGGCGAAATGAGGCTGAATAGCATTCTGTATTACAGTTCCCAGCTCTGTAAGCTTATATTCACCTGTAATATTGGCCCATGCAACGTCGCTGGTTAAACGAAGATATCTTCCGGTATCATTTCGTCCCGCGTCGATCAATAAGGTGTCCAGCTGCATGCGTTGCTTATCTACAGACAGTATGGAATGGGTGATAAATGCTTTTCCAAAAAGATCGTCGGGGTTTGTGTTGCTGAAGTCGGCCGTGATCTGACCGCGATACACCACGGTGTTTGGCGTTAGGTTGAGCGGCTGTGTTTTTAAGCTGTCAATATTCGCCACCAGGTTCAGTGAAGGATAACCTTCTTTGATAAGGCCCGACGCGTTAATGGTCAGGTGAATATTTGGATCGTTGATGCTTGTGCTGGCTGTGAATTCTTTGCCGGCTATTTTTCCGTCGAGTTTTACATTGGTATAATTATAACCTTTTACGATTGCTGAATGCACGGTTCCATTAATTGTTCCCTGCGCAACTGCAGGATCGAAGCCCCGTCCGTTTGCCGTAAAATCGGCTGATACTGGTCCGAACATTTCAGTGTTCTGTATGATCCGGCCGATCTGCAATCCTCTTGCAGATATATTCACTGCATAGCTGACAGCCTTTGGATCAGTTGCCTGCCGTATCCTCCCTTTTATCGCGGCATTTCCAAGGTTTGAATTGATGTTGAGATTAGTAGTAACGTCCTGCATTCCGCCGTTCACTGTTCCGTTGATACTTACCTGGTCGGGAAGTGTAATATTTTCAGGAAGTGTATTCTTTGGAATGAAAAGCGCGAGGTCGGTTTTGTTGGTAACCAGGTTACGGATGTTCAGGTTACCTCTGACGCGGTTGATATCAGGCAATCCGGAAAGTGTTCCGCTAACGTCTAATCTTGTATTGCTTAATCCGCGGAACTGAAGGTGATGAATGCGCATATTCGACATGTTGCCGTCTACTCTCCCATCTACCAGCCAGACTGCCGAAGGATTTGAAAATGCAGGTTGTGATGCCAGCTGCGGAACAAATGCAAGGATGTCTTTAACCTGCACTTTACTATTGTCGAGGTCCACATTCAACTGCATCGAACCCGGATTATCGGCCAACGCTTTTATAGATGGATACCGGATGCTCAGGTTCCGCTGAATGCGGGTACCGGGAGTTTCCAGAATAAGATTTTCGAGATGCGCTTCCTTGGCAGCAAACAGAAAATTTGTTTCCAGACGGTTCAACCTGAAACCACTTTTTTCCTGGAACGAACCTTTGGTGATGTTGGCCGAAATAGAATCGATGGTATAAAGAAAATCATTTGCGTGCAGCGTGAGATTATCAGCTTTCAGATGCGCGTAATCCATCCCTGTTGCCGTTTTTTTCATCCCATCGTTATCAAACTGAATGTCGTTATCATTCAGCTGCAGGCTGCTCACGCGTATCCGCCAGTCGTTCTGCGCCTCGCTGGCAATTTCCTGTCCTAATTCTTCTCCTATTTTCTGTGCTTCTTTCTTATTACCCAACCGTATGGAAGCGGTGGTTTTATTCAGGTGCAGCTTATTCAATTCGATGATGCGGTTTGGAAGGTCGAGCCGGTCGGCGTCTACTTCCAGCTGTCCCAATTGGATCTTATTATAAAAAGCCGAAACATCATTCCTGTAATCGAGGTCAATATTCTGAAGAGAGATCAGATCAAGTTTCAGGTCGAGTACGATCGGTTTACGGGCTTCTGCCATATCTTTTGAAACCGGATCATCTGTAACCAGTGGCTTCGACTGGTAGATGCGGCCCCTGATACCATTGACGCGTATGTCGGGAATATCAAAGGTCATTTTAACCGGATCGAAAACATCGATCCGCGTGGTCAGGTCATTTATCCATACATCCATATCGTTTCCCGTGATCACGTCATTGTAAACCAGCCTCACTTTATCGAGCAGGATTGACTTGACGGCCATTTTCATTACCGCGGTATCCTGTGGATTCCGCTGCCTCGGATTGGCGGGCATGAACGCATCTACTATAAACTGGAAATTGAAAGTGGTATCGGGCAACTGCCTTTTGATGTGGGCGGTAACCTGTTCCAGCTGAATTTCATTTATTTCAACTTCATTGCTCAGAAGCTTAAAAAGGCTGATGTCGACCGCCAGCCTGCCGCCGGAGAGCAGTGTGTCTTTCTGCTGATCTTCGATGTATACGTTCTGAAGTGAGATGGAATTAGGAAACCCTATGTGCAGTTTGCCGATCTCTACCCTGGTTTTCAGTTTTCCCTGCAGGTAGGATTCAATCTTGTTTTTTGCGAAGTTCTGAACCGGTGGTGTTTGTATGAGTATGAAAATGAGAATGATAAGCAGCAGGATTACGATCACCACCCTGGCAAAGAGCCTTAGTACTTTTTTCAGATGATATATTGAATTATGGTTGGGTTTGGTTGTGGCCATACATCTTCCTTGACTGTAGAAAATTTTCCACAATTGCTCATAGCCTCTGGCCATCCCCTGAGAAACTGTCAAGGAACAGCGAAACACATTTCCTGATCACCCTGTCGCAAAAGCGATTGAATCAATTGTAGCTTAAAGGTTGCAATTCACATACCATGATAATTAGCGAATTATCTCACTCCTTTCCTTATTTTTATCATCTGTTTCACAAACCTTTATGCCTTCCTTTGCGTATAGCAGTTAAATTTGTTTTTAATACAGTTCTATGATAAGAATAATCGCTAGTATAGTGCTGCTGGCCCTGGCGGTAACAGCCTGCAATAAAGATAAATTTCAGACTAAGCCCACGCTCTCGCTCAAATCTATGAATGGGAATGTGGTGCCTTCCGGCGCTTCACTGGCGCTTGAGTTTGAGTTTACAGATAAAGAAGGCGATGTCAACGATACCTTATTTGTAAAAAAGATCAGGCTGAACAAGATAAAGGTGCCCACGGTCAGGGATTCTTTTCCGCTGGCTGTCCCCAACTTTCCCGAAAATAATCAGGGTACATTAAAGGTGGTCCTGGATCACAGCTTTTACCTCACCTCAGCCATCAACCCTCCCAAAGATCCGGTAACCGGCAAGAACATGAATGATACGCTGATCCTGAAATTTGTTTTGAAGGACAGGGCGAATAATGTGAGTGATACGGTGACGACGGAGCAGATCGTAGTACTGAGATAAGAGACAAATAGATAATTAGCCAATTAAGCCGATAAGCAAATAAGCCAATTAGGATGAATTGGGTGATTTGCTGATTAGGCGATTGACTGTCTGACAATTGGCTCAATAGATGAAATTATCCAGCAGATTCGGGCCACACTCCAGTTTAATATTTATCTACAAACATACCCACCTATTTAATTGGCTTATTTGCTTATCGGCTTAATTGGCTAATTAGCTTATTTGCTTATTGGCTTAATTGGCTAATTATTATCTAATTTCGCGCATCAAATAACTCAACATTCCCAGCATGGCAAAAGCGGCAAAGACTAAATCTATCCTTACCAATAAATCACTTGAATTTCTCCGGAATTACATTAACAATCCTTCACCCGTTGGCTTCGAAAGCAGTGGTCAGAAATTATGGCTCGAGTACCTGAAACCTTACATTCATTCACATTTTTCAGATCCATACGGAACCGCGGTTGGAGTTATCAATCCCGACGCGCCATTCAAAGTGGTGATAGAAGCTCATGCTGATGAGATCAGCTGGTTTGTCAACTACATCAATCCGGAAGGATTGCTTTACCTCAAAAGAAACGGAGGGGTT
>DASWTK010000274.1:0-3859 GCA_036402175.1 Chitinophagaceae bacterium
GGATCGTATGCCCAGGTGTACCTGCAAACAACGCCTATCTATAATGCTTTGGCAATACCCGAATCCGCTCTGATCGAGGAGCAGGGAATATTGTATGTATATGTGCAAACAGCCGGAGAATCCTTTCAGAAAAGGGAAGTAAAAACGGGTGCCAGTGATGGAAAGAACATACAAATTCTTTCCGGTATTTCTGTAGGTGAACGTGTGGTCGACAAAGGCGGTTATCAGATTAAACTGGCAACAATGAGCGGGGCTATGCCTGCTCACGGTCATGAACATTAACGAAAGGCAATGCTAAACCGGATCATACAATTTTCGCTGCATAACCGATTGATCGTGTTAACGGCAGCCGCTTTGCTTATGCTAATGGGCACATACACCGCTTCCAGGATGGAAGTTGATGTCTTCCCGGATTTGACCGCCCCTACCGTTGTGGTTTTAACGGAAGCGCACGGTATGGCTCCTGAGGAAGTGGAACGGATGGTTACCTTTCCTGTAGAAACTGCAGTTAATGGCGCCGGCAACGTCCGCAGGGTACGCTCTTCATCCTCCGCGGGGATCTCTATCGTTTGGGTCGAGTTTGAATGGGGAACAGATATTTACCGGGCGCGGCAAACAGTTAGTGAAAAACTAAGCGTTGTCAGTAATCAGCTGCCTTTGGGTGTAAGCGCTCCGGTGATGGCCCCGCAATCGTCCATTATGGGCGAAATCATGCTGATTAGTGTCACAGGCACGAAAACCAGTATGATGGATGTGCGTACCATAACGGACTGGAATATACGACCCCGCTTATTGTCTATTGGCGGTGTTTCGCAGGTTGTGGTTATAGGCGGAGAGTATAAACAGTATCAGATTTTGGCTTCACCGCAGAAAATGGGATACTACAACATATCACTTAATGAACTACTGGAAGCTGCCCAGGAAGCAAATAAAAATGCCGCAGGTGGCTTTATGAATGAGTACAGCAACGAATACATCGTTCGTGGCATCGGGCGTACCAGCGACCTGAATGAAATGGGTAGCTCCGTTATTAAAACCAGCAATGGAGTTCCTATAAAAATAGAGGACGTTGCAGAAATAAAAATCGGCTCATCGGTCAAAATAGGCGATGGCTCATTAAAAGGTGAACCAGCAGTCATCATGACGGTGATGAAGCAACCGAATGTAAACACCCTGGAACTGACCAATCAGATTGATACCGCTATTGCCGATCTTAAAAAAACACTCCCTGCAGACCTAAATATTAATACAAAAATATTCCGTCAGGCAGATTTCATTAATGCATCAATAAGTAATATCCAAAAGACCCTGATCGAGGGCTCACTTTTCGTAGTGGTCATTCTTTTTCTGTTTTTGATGAACTGGCGCGCAACTGCCATCTCGCTGGTGGCAATCCCCATTTCATTATTAACAGCAGCGCTGACCTTGAAATGGCTGGGGTTTACTATTAATACCATGAGCCTGGGTGGGATGGCAATTGCTATTGGAGATTTGGTGGATGACGCAATCATCGATGTAGAAAATGTCTTCCGGCGATTAAAGGAGAATGCCGGCAAACCACCTGATGAACGACAGAACAAGCTGAAGGTGATCTATGATGCTTCGGTTGAGATCCGTTCGTCGGTGATCAATGCTACGTTCATCATCATTGTAGCTTTTCTGCCTTTATTCTTCCTTTCGGGAATGGAGGGAAGATTACTTGCTCCCCTCGGTATCGCCTTCATTGTTGCTCTGTTTGCCTCTCTTGTTGTGGCGATTACGCTTACTCCTGTACTATGCAGTTATCTTCTTACCAAAGATGATATGTTAAATCGGCAACACCGCGAAAGCTGGCTGGTGCAACGGTTAAATGGATGGTACGAACGATCCCTCGAAAAAGCAATGAATTTCAAGAGATCAATTCTGGCCGGTGCATTCGCATTATTCACGCTTGCTGCTATCTTATTCTTTACGCTTGGCAGAAGCTTTTTGCCTGAATTTAACGAAGGTTCATTGGTGGTCAGTGTTACCAGTCTTCCGGGAATTTCATTACAGGAAAGCAATGTCATTGGTGCACGTGTTGAGAAAACATTATTAACTGTGCCTGAAATAAGAACGACAACCCGCAGAACAGGCCGGGCTGAACTCGACGAACACGCACAGGGAGTTAATGCGTCGGAAATTGATGCGCCGTTTGTTCTGGAAGAAAGGAGCCGTGAAGAATTCATGGAAGAGGTGCGTGAAAAAATGGCCGCTATCACTGAAGCAAATATCACGCTCGGGCAACCTATAGGTCACAGAATTGATCACATGCTTTCAGGCACTCGTGCTAACATTGCTATTAAAATATTCGGAACAGATCTTAACACCTTATTCAATATCTCGAACCAGGTCAAAAGCGCAATAGAAGGTACTGAAGGCCTGGTGGATCTAAGTGTCGAGCAGCAAATCGAAATTCCCCAGGTGCAGATCAAGGCAAATCGGGCGATGCTTGGCAAATACGGCATTACCATTGGTGAGTTCACGGAATTCGTAGACATTGCCTTTGCCGGCGAAAAAGTATCAGAAGTTTATGAAGGAGCCCAACGCTTTGACCTCCTTCTGCGTTTCGATGATGCCAATCGTGGAAATATTGAGAATATCCGTAATTCATTGATTGATACTGACGAGGGTAAGAAAATACCGTTAAGTTATGTCGCTGATGTTGTTTCGGTGACAGGCCCTAATACCATTAACAGGGAAAACGTACAGCGTAAAACAGTGGTGTCGGCAAATGTAGCCAGAAGGGATCAGAAGAGTGTGGTAGAGGAAATTAAAAGTAAAATTGGAGAAGATGTAAAACTCCCGCAAGGCTACCGGATTGAATATGGCGGCCAGTTTGAGGCAGAAGCAGAGGCATCACAAACCTTAATCGTAGCGTCGTTGCTCGCCTTACTAATCATATTTTTCCTGCTTTTCCAGGAATTTAAAGACCTGAAGGTTTCTTCCATTATCCTGTTGAATTTACCCTTGGCGCTGATAGGGGGCGTATTAAGCATATGGCTAACGTCCGGAATATTAAGCATTCCGGCAATTATTGGCTTTATTACACTCTTTGGGATTGCAACCCGGAATGGCATTTTATTAGTCTCTCATTATAAAACCTTACATGCCGAAGGATTAAACCCGTATGATACTGTAATCAAAGGGTCGAAAGACAGGTTAAGTCCCATTTTGATGACAGCACTTACCGCGGGACTTGCGCTTATTCCATTGGCATTAGGAGGAGCTTTGCCAGGCAATGAAATCCAGAGTCCGATGGCTAAAGTAATATTAGGAGGATTGCTAAGCTCAACCCTGCTTAATTTATTTGTTGTACCGATAGTCTATTATATGACTGTCAGAAATAAAAAGGAAAATGAAGAAATACATAATTAGCCTATATTTTCTGCTGATAGCCGCAACTGTTTATTCTCAAACGGGAATAGACAGCCTTCTGGCACAGGTAAGCAGGAACAATAAGGCCATACAGGCTAATCGTGAATATCAACTGGCAAGAAAAGCTGAATTTAAAACCGGACTTACACCCTATGATCCGAAGATAGAGTATGACTATCTTTCAGGCTCGCCGGCCAGTGCTGGGAATCAGCGTGATTTTACAATCACTCAACAACTGGATTTTCCGACGGTTTATAGCAGCAAAAGAAAGCTGTCGGATCAACAATCCATCCAATCAGACCTACACCATCGCGTATTTATACAGGATATTTTGCTTAACGCGAAACTGGAAGCATTGGAACTAATCTATCTCAATAAACAGGCCGCTGAGCTGAAACGCAGACTCTCGCGTACAAAGCAATTGGTGTCAGACTATCAAAAGAAACTTGATAAGGGGGATGCC
>DASWTK010000275.1:0-8933 GCA_036402175.1 Chitinophagaceae bacterium
GTTTTTCAACCGGGTAATGCCGGAAAGTCTGACGTGCCTGTAACGTCTTGCCTTAGCCGAACTAAGCCTGAAGTATTTTGCTTTGGTGACAGGAATATCAAATGCAATGTATTTATCGCCGATCAGGAGTTCAGTCTCAAGACCTGTGTTGATGGTGGTCACCAGGCGAAACTGACTGCCATCGTCAGACGCTTCCACGTTAATTGATGTTCTTTCGCCAAATTCAAGCGACCTGCTTACAGGACCGTCAGAGGCGATAGCCGAAATAAAAAAAGTGAGCAGGCTGGCTTCATAGGGTTCGGTGAATTCAAATTGTAACCAGGCCGATTTGTTATCCGGTGCCTGGCCGGAGATGACACCTTCGTCGGTATGCAGGTTTTTTATTTCCCCGCTTCCTGAGCTGGTGGTTAACTTAATTAACTGAAGCAATTGCTCTCCTTCCAGTGACGGAAACGCGAGGATTGATATATCGCGATAGTGATCTAAACGTGATGGAGGTTTGGGTAGTTTTACATTTACTTCACCACCGCCCGATACGTAAGTCTCGCTCCACGTGATCTGCTGCATGGCCATGTCCGGACTAATCCAGGGACCGCCGCTGGCCGACCAGCCGGGGCAATTATGCATGGTGAAGTCGAGTCCCAAACGGTCAGCTTCGCTCAGCGCGTGTTTTTTCAGTTCCAGCCATTGCGCGCTTAAATATTCAACCGGACCTTTGGGTATGCCGGTTCCAACATCAAAATTAAAAACCCCACCAACCCCCACGTTTTTCATTGCTTCAAGGTCAAGCGTGATACCTTCTTTCGTAACGTTTCCATTCATCCAGAACCAGTAAGCCTGCGGGTAAGTGGATTGAGGTGGGGTAACGAAATTGTCATCCAGGGCTGAGCCGGAATATGGCTCAAACGATTGAATTATATCAGAAGAGGAAAAAAGCGTAATTAAACCTGCAGCACCTGTCTTATGGATGAATGATCGTCTGTTCATGTTCACTACAATTTAACAGAAATGCCCCAAAAAAATCTCAATTAATTCCTGCATCATTTTTCAACCCTGCCGTCTATATCTTTAAACGTATAAATACGATGAAACAATTTCAATCTCTTCCGGTAGCTGTTGTAGGTGGTGGTCCTGTTGGACTGGCAGCTGCCGCCCATCTGACTGTCAGAAACATTCCGTTCATTTTATTCGAGGCAGGGGAAACCGTGGTTTCCAATATCCGGTCATGGGAGCATGTAAGGGTATTTTCGCCCTGGAAATACAATATCGACAAGGCGGCCAGGCAATTACTGGAAGCTGCAGGCTGGAGCGCGCCGGATGAGGATGGATTACCTACCGGCAAAGAATTATATGAAAGTTATTTCAGGCCCCTGGCTGCGCTTGAAGTAATAAATCCAAATATCCATACCAACAGCAGGGTGATGGCCATTGGACGAAAGAATATGGATAAAATGAAAAGCTGGGGAAGGGAAGAATGGCCTTTTGTTATGCAGGTGCATCACAAGGACGAAGGAGTAAAATTTTATGAAGTCAGGGCCGTGATTGACGCGTCGGGAACATGGAACAGCCCAAATCCGATAGGATCAGGTGGTGTGTTTGCGGTTGGTGAATTGGAAAACAAAGATCATATCGTTTATGGAATTCCGGATGTCACTGGGAAATTTAAGCACCGCTATCAAAACAAAAGTATAGCTGTGGTGGGTGGCGGACATTCCGCGATAAACACCATCATTGAACTTGATAAATTGAAAGACGAGTTTCCCGAAACTACTATCCACTGGATACTTCGTAAGAAAAATATCATGGATGTTTATGGAGGCCAGGAAAAGGATGCGTTGGAAGCCCGGGGCGCATTGGGAATAAAAATAGAGCAGCTTGTGAATGACGACAGGGTGAATGTTTATACTCCTTTCCAGGTACAGGAAATAAGAAAATACAATAACCAGCTAATGCTGATCGGTTATCAGAATGATGAACTCCAGGCATTGCCCGGAATTGATGAAATCATAAGCAATACAGGATCCCGTCCTGATTTTTCATTCCTGCGTGAAGTAAGGCTGAGGATTGATTCATCACTGGAAAGTTCGGCGGCAATAGCTGAACTGATCGATCCCAATATCCATAGTTGTGGAACCGTAAGACCACATGGAGAAAAGGAACTGAGGCATGATGATGAAGGATTTTATATAGTAGGTTCAAAAAGTTATGGCCGCGCTCCTACCTTCTTAATGGCTACGGGTTACGAACAGGTTCGGTCGGTAGTTGCCGCCATTGATGGTGATATGGAAGCAGCACGGAAAGTTGAACTTGAATTGCCGGAGACGGGCGTTTGCAGCACCGACGCGGGAGTTGCTTGCTGCGGTACAGAAGCCGTTGGAGAAAATGAAACCGCTGCGGCATGCTGCGGGTGATCAGCAGAAATATTTATGGTTTAAAGAATCCAATTTACGCGGCTTCCGCGTTGGCGCTTGCAAGCTTTGGAGATGCCTTCCTGTATCCATTCCTGCCTCAGTATGCAGAAGTGTTGAATGTACCTGTGGTGTGGGTGGGCTTGCTGCTTTCTATAAACCGCTTCATCCGGATTGCATTCAATCCGGTTGTGGTCAGGCTTTTTGCAAAATATGGCGTTAGAAAAATAACCATCCTGGCTTCGGTATTGGCCGTGATTTCTACTATGGGATATGGCCTGGGATGGGGATTGATGTCTCTGATCTTCTTCAGGATTGTGTGGGGAATGGCATTTGCCATTTTACGAATCAGTTCAATGGCATACGCGTTTGAAAACGGGCAGGCGGGAATGTCGCTGGGTATTGCAAAAAGCGTTCAGGAGACAGGCCCTTTGCTCGCATTATGGTTAGGTCCGGTTTTACTGAATAATTTCGACGCAGGCAATACATTTTTCATACTTGCAGTGATTTCACTGCCAGCTGTTTTTTATGCCAGTGCACTTCCCGACCTGAAGTATGTGCCGGCAACTGCCAAAACAATTATTTTCAGATTGCCATCATTATTTAATTCGATGACTTTTACAGTCTCCTTTGTTGTTGAAGGAATACTGGTAGTGGTCATCGGTTTGTTCCTTTCCGCAAATAATATTGCTGAATCTTCAATTACCATAACTGCGTTAGCTGCAGCTTACCTGGCTTTCAGGAGGGTTTGTTTTATTTTATTTTCTCCGGTTAGCGGGTTAATTGCCGACCGCGTGGGATTCATTAAAGTGTTCAATGCCTCAATGCTTATGATCATTTTCGGTTTGATCCTTCTGTTGAGTGGCTGGGTAAGCATTGGGCTGATTATAATTTTCGCATTTAACAGCATCAACAGCACTATGGCCCCCGGTGGGGCATCGGGAAATGAAACCGACAAGATCAGGGCAGTAGCGCTTAATGCAACCTGGAGGGATATAGGCGCGGCAGCCGGGGCATTGGCTGGCGGATTTCTTTTGTCGGCCAGCTTCCTTTTCGAAAGTTTCATATTTGCTACCTTTATCCTTGCCGTTTTATTATTTTTCCATTACCGACAAACGAAGAAAGCTTAATGGAACTTGCTTCTATTTATACCCAGTTTCACGATGTGTTGCTTGGCTTTGTAAAAAGCAAGGTTAACAACCATCACGACGCGGAGGATATAGTACACAATGTATTTGTAAAAGTGGCTATGGGTGTGGGCGACCTAAACCGACATGAGAAATTGCAAAGCTGGATCTATGCTGTTGCCAGAAACGCGATCATTGATCATTACCGGTCGAACTCTGGCAATAAAAAATTCGCGCTTGAAGACGATGCTTCGGATAAATTCAGTGATGAAGAATACATTGATACAACCAAGGGGCTGGACTGCTGCCTGATTGATTTTGTAAATCAGTTGCCGGAAGAATACCGCGACATCATCATTGATGTAGAAATGAAAGGGATAAAGCAGAAGGATCTGGCCGAAAAATATGGCCTGGCCTACCCTTCCATCCGTTCAAGGGTTCAGCGTGGCAGAGAGAGGCTCAAAAATATACTGCTGGATTGCTGCAAGATCCAATGGGATAACCGCGGCAACATCCTGGATGTTCAGTCGAAGCCAGCCTGTAACGATGAAACCGGAAACTGCAAATAAACCTGCATCATTTTTAATTTTCTCCGTCTATATAGTTGAAACAAAAAAACTATTAAGATGGAAACTTTTATAACCGGATTTCCGGTTCTTCGGAAGATCGAAAAGATCAAATCACAGTCAGAAAATACAACATCTTCATGTTGCGCCAAACCAGCGAATGCTACGGCCTGTTGTACACCAAGCAAAAGCGCGGAAGAAAATAACGGAGCTTGTTGTGCTCAGCCGGCGGATGGTGGAGCCTGCTGCGATAAATAATTTACTTGTCTAACGCCAGCTTTTCTAAAGGATATCGGTTATCATAAGGGAAAGCTGGTGTTAATTTTAATTATTCAGTTCATTACTACTCCACAAAATGCCAGCAAACACCCGCGATGTCAATAATATTAACTTCCTTTCCGTAAGGCTGACGGGTGATCTTACCAACGGAGATTCCGAACTTCTGCGCTAAATTTTTATCATTGACATCTTTCAGAAATCCTTCAACATCGGTTACACGCACATTCACCATCAGGTTTTCAGCGAACTGCCTGTTCTCATATCTCTGCAGAATGAAATTGCAACCTTCTTTTTCAAAACCTACATAATCACCGGCATCCCATTTTATATTAAATCCCAGTTCCTGAAACAATTGCTTTGAACCTTCGAAGTTGCTTCCCGAAGGAATGAAGGGTTCGAGTGAGAGGAATTTCATAACTAATTTTTTATGATGCAACAGGTTGCTCAATTCATGCCCGAAGGCAAGTTTAATTCATTTCATGCTTTTTAAGAAATGTAAGAACAACTGAATTAAAATCATCTGCATTATCCTCGTGCATGATGTGCGAGGCGCCTGGAATGATATATTTTTCTGATCCGGGGATATAATGATGAAGTTCGTCAATCAGGTAGTGCATTAGTTTTGGACTATTCTGCGCTGAAAGCAATAACACGGGCATTTTTATTCTTTTTATTACTGACACATCCAATCGCGGGAACAAATTTCCTGTTATTTCTGCTTTTATCAGGTTATCAAATGCCTGTTGTCGCCGCGATTCAGACAAGTTTCTATAAGTGCTGGCACCCAACGTTGCCTTTCCAAAAATATCAAGTGCTTTATTCATTTTATTCTGCAACACGGCATTTTTTGTCGGCCCTATCCCTGTAGCGCCAAATTTGATGATGGCCATTGCCAATGACGGCTTTTTGAGCAATAGTTTAAACAGCTCGGATGGTTTTGGGTTGGAACTGACATATAAAGTGAATACAGGCGGTTCGGCCAGTATCAAGGACTTAACCAGGTGGGGTTTACTTATTACCAGCAAAAGACAGGCAACACCGCCATATGAATGGCCCAGCAGGTGTACCGGTCCTTTACAAAAGGAATTTATCAATGCTTCCAGGTCAGATACGTGCTGAAAAATAGAATATTCTTCAGTATCATTTATCGGTTGATTGGGAGTATGAAATCGCCTGCTGTATGCAATTGTATGATAGTGGTTCCCAAATGCCGCTACCTGCTTTTCCCAGGTTCGGTAATCGCTGGCAGAGCCATGAACCAATATAAGTGTGTCGCCATTGCCGCTTTCGACATAATTGAATTTGTAGTTATTGAGTATTGCCTGCAGCATGATGGCACATTAGAGAGCTTCGTATCGGCAAAATCTAAAAAAGACACCAATTGAAAGTTACGAAATAATAAACAGGCCATTTCCGAGTTTTGCTGAGCCGGGTATCAATTTTTAACTCGTTGTAACCTTTTGAAACTGTATCATATCTAATGGATAGGTACATGAGCCTGAATGACATAATATGGTTATGGAAATTTGCACTTTCAAAAGGCATACTAGCAACGTCAGCCAGGGAAAAGGCGTATAATAACGGAAATGAAACAATTTGAATCTATCTCCGAAAGCGCGCTGATAGAAAAAATAAAAGCCGGGGAAATTAAACTGTTCGAAATTCTTATCAGAAGAAATAATCCTTTTTTATACAAAGTAGGCAAGTCGTATGGATTCGGTCACCAGGACGTTGAAGACCTGATGCAGGAAACATTTATCGCTGCTTATCAGAATCTCGGCAAGTTTGAGGGTCGCTCATCATTTAAGACCTGGGTTGTTAAAATAATGATCAACCAGTGTATCAAAAAAGCACAGAAGCTGAGCTTACGGAACGAATCAACCATGGATATTGAAACCAAAGAAAAAACAGATCCAATGTTTAAAAATACTGTTTCAAAGGATACCTACAAAGTAGTGGTGAACCGGGAACTGAGTCACATTATTGGTGACGCCATTACCCAACTACCGCTTGATTACAGGTTGGTATTTTCACTCAGGGAACTGAATGGAATGAGCACCTCCGAAACCGCGGAGGCGCTCGTTATTACCGAAGGAAATGTAAAGGTGCGTTTGAATCGCGCAAGACACATGCTGAGGAAGATGGTTGAAAAAATGTACACGCCCGACGACATTTTTGAGTTCAACCTGGTTTATTGCGATAGCATTGTGCATAAAGTGATGCAATCGATCGAAAAATTAAGAATGCGTGACAGAGGCCACATTTTGTAAATGACCCGAAACTTGTACATTCTTATTGGCTTCCACCAAAGGCACCTTTCTTGATTCCTTTTAAATTCGCCCGGATATTCAGGAAACCAAATACATTCCCCGACTTAGGATCATATTTGATCTCAATTGGGATCCATATATCGTCCAATATCCTTATCCGGAGTGTCCCATTAATTGTCACACTATCTCTTCGCTCGCTGGCGTATGGTTTATTGATATATGTATAATTTCCAGAGAGCTTGAATTCTGCCCATGGATATTGCGTGCGCCTGGTTTTAATGACCATATTTATACCGGATTCAAAGTTGAGCGCCTGTCTTTTCAGGTCCCTTCCACCGGTCAGCGTATCATCCAGGAATTGATAAGCGCCTTTAATGTTCAGTTCAAGTCCTACCACCCTATTGGGTTGCCGGGTGAAGCCCTTCACGAGGTTTGTTGTCAATACAACATTTGAAAACATGAATTTATCCTTATAGGTTGTATCACTGATGCCGGCGGTTAACAGCAAGCGGTTCTGAAAATTTGTTCTTACGCTGTCATAGTTTGCCCTGATCAGTTTTGCAAGTTTCAGCTTTGGATCGTTTTTAATCAGCGTAAGCAGGTGGTTTGCCTGAACCACCTTCGCTTTTTCCCTGATCGCGTTTTGCAGGTCCGGATCAAGGTCCTTGAAACTGGTTGTACTATCAAAAAAGAAAGCATTCAGCTGATCGTTTAATTTGATCTTTTTGTCCGCGTCGGTTATCCCTGTAACAAAGGCAGTCAGGTGCGGAAACACTTTATTGAACTCGTCGTTAGCGCGATACGCCTCACTTAGAAAATACTGCGATACAGTTATGTCGCGCCTGTTTATAATTGCGTAGGTAATTCCGGAAGAAAAACCGTTGAATTTATACGATGAATCCAGCTTTGCAGAGAAAGCAAAATTCAGATTCCGCAACGCCTTATACTTTAAATAACTGGTATCGATCAGCAAACTGGTGTCGGCCCTTGCCATTATTGCAAATGGGTTCGATGTAAACTGTATGTCTTTGTTGTTACTGGTCAGCCTGTCCAACGCTACCTGAAAAAAACTTTTAAATACGTCCTTATAATTACCGGTGGCCAGTGAATCTGCGGTAAGAGGAAGTGGCTTTTTTGCCTGCGCCAGGGCTGAATTCTCAAGAGTGCAAAAAAGCAAAGCAGTTGTTATGAAACATAATATGTTTTTCATACTGATTTATTATTCAGTTACAGGATAATATACGACCGGTGAATGGGACCAGCCGGGCGGGTATCGAGGGTTTTGGGAGATGTAGGGACTGAAATCCGGATTTCTGTTTTACCGGAGCTTACGCCCACCACAGCCAATCCATCTCCGGGCAAAACGTCCGATAATATAATATCAGCGCTGTTGCTGATGCTTTGCATGTTGATCAGCACACCATTCCTGAACAAAGAGGCGGTTAATTGACCTACGCCCGCAATGAATGTAACATTCACGATTGCCGTTTTGGTTTCAGGGCGAAGTTCTGCCACCATTGAAATTGGACGGGCGGCTTTCTTACGGGTAGATCTTGAGGCAGGTTTTCTGGAAGATTTGGAAGCGGCTTTTTTAGTTGCCGGTTTCCTGCGCGCTCCCTTTTTTGCTTTTGCCATTTTTTTAAATTTTTACTGATACGCTCAAATAAAATGAGCGGCTGAATATTTAGAATCAAAACAAATCTTCAATACAGTTATCAAAATTAGATGGCCGGGTAAATCCATCCTCCGGTGAAAACACCGTTTCTGAAAAGGGTGGCTTCCCAGTACAAAAATTTAGTATGATCAGATAAAGGGAGTATTAAAGTCGCAACCACCCCTACAACTTGTCCCATTTACCCAGCACATATGTTGATTGCCAGGAATAGTTTTGTGTTTATAAATCATTCAAAATTAAAAACCTGTTTTTATGGAACAAACAATTCATCTTAAGAAACAACAGCCCGCTCCGGTTTCTGTTACCTCGGCCAAACTGGCGATTTTTGGAGCTGTGCTTGTCCTTGCACTTGTTGCCCTCCTTCACTTCCTGAGCCCTGAATTTGATCCATCGTGGCGTATGGTAAGTGAATATGCACTGGGAAATTTTGGTTGGGTAGTTTCCTTAATGTTTATCGTTTGGGCAATCAGCACATGGGCGTTGTATGTAACAATCAAGTCACAGGTTAAAACAAAGGCGGGGAAAGCAGGTTTATGGCTTTTGCTGGCGGCGGGCGCTGGAATGGCGATGGCTTCAATATTTGACGTACGACATGCCACTATGCACGG
>DASWTK010000276.1:0-11139 GCA_036402175.1 Chitinophagaceae bacterium
CTTGTCCCTGTTTGGCGCCAGCACTTTTGATATCAACTCCTCATTATGGCCAAAGCCATACATATCGGCTGTATCCCAAAAATTAATTCCCAATTCCAGTGCACGATTCAACGTTGCAACTGATTCCTCATCGTCGCGTGGGCCATAGGCAAAACTCATTCCCATGCAACCCAACCCGATGGCTGATAATTTTTCGCCGGTATTTCCAAGATCCCTGTACTTCATGATAAGATTAATTTAATAATACTACTTCCATCCACCACCTAACGAGCGGTACAGCTCAACCATCGCGCCCAATTGCTGACGTTGAACAAAAGAGAGGTTCAGCTCCGCTGCCAGAATATTACCCTGCGCAGTTAATACTTCCAAATAGCTGGCCATATCGCTTCTGAACAATAATTGTGCATTCATTACAGCTTGCGCAAGTGTATCGACCTGGGCTTTTGCTATCTGTTTCTGTTGTTCCAGCTTGTCAACCCGCACCAGCGCATCAGAGACTTCACCGGTTGCCTGTAATACCGACTTCCTGAATTCTATGACGGCCTCTTCTCTTTGCAATTTTGCTACTTCCAGTTCGGTCCGTAATGCTCTCCGCTTCAGAATAGGTTGCGCAATTGAACCGGCAGCCAGGCCGAACAATGAATTTGGAATACTGAACCAGTTACTTGCTTTGAACGATTCGAGACCCGCGCCGGCTGTAATATTCAGGGCCGGGTACATATTTGCCTGGGCAATGCCGATCTGCGCGTTCGCGATGATCAATCCCATCTCGGCTGTTCGCACATCGGGTCTTCTGCTTACCATCGCGACAGGCAATCCTGTTGCTAATCCGCCTTCGAACTTAAGTTCATTGAGTATTGACCTTCGGTTGATCTTTCCCGGTAATTTTCCGGTCAGCACCTGCAAAGCGTTTTCCTGTAAAGCAATACTTTGCTCCAGCTCAGGTATAAGAAGGGCAGTAGATTGCTTTTGCGATTCCGCTTGCTGAACAGCAAGCGTATTTACTACGCCTGCTTCCCTCAGATAACGGGTAGCTATCAAAAAGCTATCGCTTAATACCAGGTTCTTTCGCGCGATTTCCAGTTGTTTATCGAGCATCAGCAGATTAAAAAAACCCTGGCTGATATTCGCGACCAATTGCGTCTGCACCGCTTTTGCGGCTTCTCTTGTCCTGAGGTAGTCTGCCAGAGTGGCTTCTTTCTGGCGATTGATCTTGCCCCATATATCAATTTCCCATGAAAGACTTGCAACGGCCATATAATTTTCAATATAACTTTTGCCGAGAAAGCTCTTCGCGCTTAGTCCATTCAGGCTGTTGTCAGACGGGCGGTTAAACTGTCCTGTTAGTTGCACGTTAAGCTCGGGCGATCGCAACGCCTTTGCCTGCAGCACACGTTGCTGCGCTATTTCAATTCTGTTGATTGCAACCAGCAGGTCATGATTGTAGGTGAGCCCCTGTTCAATCAGGCTTTGCAGTGAAGGATCAGAAAAAAACTTTTTCCATTCAATGTCTGCAATACTGCTTGTATCGGCAAAGGTCACATTGTTGTACTGCTCCGGCAATTCAACAGAAGGCCGCTGGTAGTCTTTCCCTACTCTGCAGGCCGAAATGCCAATTGCAAGCAGGAATAGAATTGCATATTGATTTTTAAATAACCTCGTAATCATTTTACTTAAATTTCTATATCTCAAAAATTCATGTTTCATTTCGCTTATTCCGCCAGGCCGATGCCATCATTTTTTGGCTTGCTTATCTTTTCCTGCAATGCCTGGAAGATCACAAACAATACAGGGATCACAAATACGCCAAGCAGTACACCAGTAAGCATTCCGCCTAATGCGCCTGTGCCGATTGAACGGTTGCCCAGCGCCGAACCACCTGTTGCCCAGGTTAGTGGCAGCAACCCGACAATGAATGCAAAGGATGTCATGAGAATGGGGCGCAGTCTCAGTTGAGATGCTTCCAGCGCCGCAACGATCAATGGCATGCCGGCCCGTCTTCGCTGCACTGCATACTCAACAATAAGTATGGCATTTTTTGCAAGCAAACCAATCAGCATGATAAGACCTACCTGAACATAAATGTTGTTTTCAATGCCCAGCAGATTTATGAATGCGAACACCCCGAATATACCTGTTGGTACAGTAAGGATAACTGCAAATGGAAGTACATAACTTTCATATTGCGCGGCAAGCAGGAAATAAACAAAGATCAGGCTAAGCAGAAATATCAGTGTTGTTTGCGAACCTGCTCCAATCTCCTCCCTCGTCATACCCGACCATTCGTACGAATAACCCCTTGGAAGATATCCTGCGGCAACTTCCTCAATAGCTTTAATAGCGTCACCGGTGGTATAACCTGGCTTGGGCATACCATTAATGGTAACCGCGTTGAACAGGTTATTCCTGATAACGGTTTCTGGTCCATATACCCTGTCAAGCGATACCAGCGTATTAACAGGCACCATCTCTTCGGAATTGTTCTTTACAAAAACATTGTTGAGAGAAGATGGATCTGCGCGGTATGCAATATCAGCCTGCACAATTACCCGGTAAAACTTCCCGAAGCGGTTAAAGTCCGACGCAAAACTGCTACCATAATAAACCTGCAATGTTTGCAGGAGGTCGCTGACCGAAATTCCCAATTGCTTTGCCTTGGGTTCGTTTATGTTCAGCATGTATTGCGGGTTGCCGGTATTAAACGTAGTGAACGCATAGGCTATCTCTTTCCGCTGCATCAGCTGTCCTATGAAACCATACGCTGTTGAGCCAAGTTTGTCCAGTGGCCCGCCCGACCTGTCCTGCAATATGAATTCGAATCCGCTTGTGTTACCAAATCCCTGAACGGTTGGGAACTGGAACAGGAATACACTCGCTTCAGTGATCACGCTTAGTTTCTGGTTAACCACTCCCATTACCTCTTCTATCTTATTTACGGCTCCGCGTTTGCCATGCGGTTTCATGCGAATGAAACCAACACCGTAGTTAGAGCTGTTTGCGTTTGCAACGATATTCAATCCTGTGATCGCTGCCCGTCTTTCAATAGCATCCACCTGCGTCAACAGGCTGTCAACCTTGTTCATGACCTTCTGTGTGCGGTCGAGTGAGGCGCCTGGTGGAAGACTCACAGAATATACTATGAAGCCCTGATCTTCGGTTGGAATAAATCCGGTAGGAGCATTGCGTACCATCATCACCGTTACCACGGTAACTAATGCCAGGCCGCCAAGTGCGATCCATTTGCGTTTGATGAGGAACTGGATACTGCTTTTATATCGTTGAGTAGTGGCGTTGAATCCTGTGTTGAATGCACTGAAAAATCTGGAACCGAAGCTCTTTTTTGTCTTCTTCCCGTTTTCATCAAAATGCGGGTTCTTCAGGAACAAGGCACACAAGGCAGGACTAAGCGTAAGTGCGTTTACCGCCGATATCAGGATCGCGATCGCAAGTGTAAATGCAAACTGTTTATAAAACACACCTGCAGGGCCCTGCATGAACCCTACGGGTACAAATACCGCAACCATCACCAGCGTAATGGATATGATGGCTCCCGAAATTTCCTTCATCGACTGGATGGTCGCCTGTCTTGCTCCCAATCCCGAGCGTTCCATTCTTGAATGGACCGCTTCAACAACCACGATAGCGTCGTCCACCACAATTCCAATGGCAAGCACCAACGCGAAGAGCGTAAGCAAATTGATGGTAAAGCCAAACAGCTGCATGAAAAAGAACGTGCCGATCAGCGCTACCGGTACCGCGATGGCCGGAATGAGCGTTGCGCGAAGGTCCTGCAGAAAAAGATACACCACCAGGAACACAAGCACGAAGGCGATGATGAGCGTTTCTTCTACCTGCCAGATCGATTCATCCAGAAATTCCTTCGCGCTATACATGTTGAAATAAACAATGCCTGTAGGAAATGAAAGCGAAGCCTTCTTTAAAACTTTATCAGCTTCTGTCAGAATATCATTCGCATTGGATCCTGCTGTCTGAAAAATCGCAATTCCAATGCCTGGCTTTCCTTCGATCTGAGTGTTTGCGCTGTACGCGAAAGCTCCGAATTCTACACGGGCTACGTCTTTCAACCGGACAACTGCTCCGTCATTTGATGATTTGAGTATGATGTTTTCATAGTCATCGTTCTTCGACAGCTTGCCCTTGTACTTGATTACATACTCAAATGAAGCGCTGCTGCTTTGTCCAAACCTGCCCGGGGCCGCCTCAAGATTTTGTTCCCTCACTGCATTCAGCACGTCCTGAGCCGATAGACCATTTGCAGTAAGCCTGTCGGGTTTCAGCCATATGCGCATGGAATAATCCTTAGCGCCGAACACCATGGCCTGACCAATGCCGGGCACACGTTGTAATTCGGGAATAATATTGATCTTGGCATAGTTCTGCAGAAATGTTTCATCATAGGTGCTGTCATTACTATAAATCAGCGGAACCATGATCATACTGTTCTGCTGTTTCTGGGTAGTAATACCTGCGTCCAGCGCTTCTGCGGGCAGCTGGCTGCTTGCTCTTGAAACACGACTCTGCACATTCACTGCTGCGAGATCAGGATTGGTGCCCACCTTGAAGAAAACATTCAGCGTCATTGTTCCATCGTTACTTGACGTGGAGGTCATGTACGTCATGTTCTCTACACCGTTGATGGCTTCTTCCAGTGGTGTAGCAACCGCCCTGGCAACAACCTCTGCATTCGCGCCCGGATAGTTTGCCGTAACCTGCACAGTTGGCGGAGCTATGTCGGGGAATAGCGTTATGGGTAGTGAATAAAGGGATAATAATCCCAGCAATGTGAGGATAATGGATATAACTGTTGAGAGGACTGGCCTTTCAATAAATCTTTTAAGCATGACAATAGATTTTGAACCGGCAAATAATTACCAGTGAAATTTTCACTCAATTACTACAGGCAGGGGTGTGTTTACAGAGGGTTGGCTTTTAGCAAGCTATCCATAGTTATAGGTTGAGGTTGAATCATAACGCCTTCGCGCAACCGATCCAGTCCGTTGTAGACAATTTTATCTCCCGCGCTGATGCCTTTTTCAACCAGGTAATAATTGCCGCTTCTTCCCGCGATGGTAATGGGCTTGCTGGTAACCTTATTGCTGTCGGCAAGCAGGAAAACGAAAACTTTGTCCTGCAATTCGAACGTAGACTCCTGCGGAACCACCACCGTTGAAACCAGCGCGCGCGGAATTCTGATCTTTCCGGTATTGCCAGACCGTAATAGTCCATCAGGGTTTTTAAACGTTGCACGGAAACTGATAGCGCCCATGCTGTTGTTGAATTGACCGGATACCGCCTGCACTTTTCCTTTGTGAGTGTAAATGCTGTTGTCGGCCAATACCAGTTCAACAGGAGGAATGCTCTTTAATTTTTCCTGCACTGTTTTGCCCGGGAATTGATTCTCAAATTGAAGAAAATCATTTTCACTCAGTGAAAAGTAAGCATACACTTCGTTGATCTCAGAAAGTACTGTCAGCGGCTCAATGGTGCTTGTTCCCGCCAGGCTTCCTGTTTTGAATGGTATTCTGCCAACATATCCACTTGCAGGGGCAGTTATCAGGGTGTAACCCAGATTAATCTCTGCATTTTGCACTACTGCTTCTGCCTGGGAAACATTTGCCGCTGCGGCATCGTAGGCAGCCTGGGCAGTTTTCAGTTGCACATCGGAGACTACGTTGTTTTGCACCAGCGGTTTGATCTTCGCCAGGTTGATCTGCGCATTAGCAAGGTTCGCTTTGGCCGCGCTGAGCGCCGCGCGTGAGTTATTAAGCTGCTCCCTGTAAATGCGATCATTGATCTTGAATAATGGCTGACCTTTTTTAACGTAAGCGCCTTCGTCAACATAAATCTTATCCAGAACGCCTACAACCTGCGGACGTATTTCAATATCCCTGCTTCCTTCAAGGGAAGCAGAATATTCCTGGTAAGTGGTAGCTGCCATATTGCTTACGGTAATTACCGGTAACGATTGCAGTGATGGAGCATAATGTTCGCTTCCCGATGTGGACGTGCAGGAAGGAATTACAATGGCTGATGTGATGATCAGGGCAGATAGAACGAGTGCCCGATCGAACGTAAGGACCTTTTTCATGGCTATCATATTGAAATTAATAACTATACTATGTTTCCTAACAGCGTTAGATATCTGAAAAAATTTTTTTAGTCCAGATTTTTAATGAAGCCTGCTATCGCATCCTCCATTACCAATCTGTTCAGTTTATCCGATACGTCTGAATTTCCCATGATCTTAATGGATATCAAACCATGTAGAATCGACCAGAACGTATGATATTTCAGGCAAGGATTTGTATTGGGGTTCTTACTTCTGGCAATCAATGCGGTGATGGTATCGGATAAGAGGTCGTTGAAGAAGGTTTTTTCGGGTAAACATTTTGCGGTTTCACAAGATGCCATGCCCACACCATACATCAACTGATAATATTCCTTGTTGCGGAAAGCAAAATTCCAGTAAGCATCTGCAATGGCCTTTAACTGATCCGCAGGATCATCGTACTTTTCCTTTGCCTGCTGGACTTTCTTTGACAACAACCGGTATCCTTCTTTGCCAAATTCGTACAGAATGGCTTCCTTTCCCTCAAAGTGATCATAGATAACAGGAACGCTGTATTCAATGGCATCGGCAATTTTACGGATTGACAACGATTGCCAGCCATCTGCCTTTACCATCTGCCATGCAGTGGAAAGTATGCTGGCCCTGACTTCTTCTTTTTGCCGGATCCTGCGTTCTTTTATTCCCATATCACTTGATTTCCTAACACCGTTAGCAAAAGTAGGGATGTTCGTAGCAGGTTTCCAAAAAAATTTTTGTTAAACGAAATTAAGGGTGGGCAAACAGTTTGAAAAATTTAGTGGATGAGGAAGCTTGAAAATTTATTTGAGTGGTTTCGCAAAAACAAAAAAGCATTCACCTGGGTGAATGCTTCTTTATTTCGAAAACAGTCGCGGATGCGATGCTTCTAAGGTTCAATTGTACGGTTTCCACCAATCAGTTTCACAAGGAATAAAATAACCGCAATAACCAGAAGCACATGTATGAATCCGCCTGCATTGAATGCAAACATACCTAGCAGCCATCCAACTATTAGAATCACTGCCAACACATACAATAAGTTACCCATAACATATTTTTTAATGGTTATTAGATACTGTAACAGTTATAAATCCCGTGCCAGAGTAAAAACACCCTGCGTTTCAACGCGTTTGAAGGGCATTCGTAAATTCCGAAAATCCCCAATTGAGGGAAATTATATCCCGATCCGCTTGCCAATTGCGCTGTTCAACCCACGAAATTGAGTAACCCGCATCCCCATTCTAGGTGATAAGATGGCTTCTAAAGATTATGAAATTTGCGTTTCAAGTTTTTAGTTAACCATTTTCAATCATTAGTCATGAAAAGAATTTTTTCCAGTACTGTAATGATCCTGACATTACAGGTTATCAATGTAGCGATGGCGCAGCAGTCAGGCACCGGTACTTCTGCTCCGCCCAGAACATTCAAAGCCGGTTCTCATATTGTCAGAACAATCGATCTTCCTACAAACGTGAAGCTTGAGTACGTTGAGCAAGGTGATGCAAACGGAGTTCCGGTTATCTTCCTTCATGGAATTACAGATTCATGGCATTCCTTTGAATCTGTTTTAAGTTACCTTCCGAAAAACATTCACGCGTTTGCAATTTCTCAAAGAGGTCATGGTGACTCTGAACAGCCTTCCTCAGATTACCAACCCAAGGATTTTGCCAACGATGTTGCGGCCTTTATTAAGAAAAAGAACCTGGGTTCTGCAATAGTGGTAGGACATTCGATGGGAGGAATGGTGGCGCAACAGTTCGCAGTGCTGCATCCTAAACTTCTTAAAGGTTTAGTGATCATTGATTCGGACGCTTATTTTAAAGAAAATCCAGGCATGCCTGAATTTTACCAGGAAGTGCTCAAACTCACCGGTTCTATCGATAAAAAATTTATGGATGACTTTCAGGCCGCTACTTTAGCGAAGCCGATCGATTCCGCGTATTTTAAATTGCTGGTGGCCGAAGGAATGAAATGTCCGGTACGGGTATTCCAGGCGGCATTGAAAGGGTTGATAGAAACTGATCTTTCAGCTGATATTAAAAAAATTACCGCTCCTACTTTGATATTCTGGGGTGATAAGGACGGATTTTGCCTTCGCAATGGCCAGGATAAAATGGCCAACGCCATCAAAGGATCAAAGCTCATAATTTATGAAGGAACTGGCCATGCGCTGCATTGGGAAGAGCCCCAAAGGTTTGTTGGCGACCTGACCCAATTCATAAAATCGCTTTAGCACAAATAAAAATGGATCAGCCGTTTGAGGATGAATTGTCCAATAACATAATTGAATCATTCATCCTCAAATCAGCTAATCCTCAAATCCTCAAATCCTCTAATCCTCAAATCCTCAAATCAGATTAAAAGCTTATTCCAACGCCGATTTTCACCGACCTGTTGTAAGACTCAACATTCTTATTCGCATCAACCCTGTTCAGGCCATGGTCATAAGCTGCCATCACGTTCACGCCATTTTTGAACTGGTATCCAATTCCACCGGTAACGCCAACGTCCCAGCGATTGAACTGATCTGTTGCATCCAGCTTACTATTTAGTAAGTTGAAGCCAAGCACACCCGCGGATGTACGCAGATCGGCACTTGTAAGATATGATACCTGTGGCCCTGCAAACACCTGGAATCCGTTGAAATTCGCCTTCAGCAATACAGGCATGTCGATATACTGTGTATTCAGTCGCGCAGAGGCACTTGCTCCCAGGAACTCGACGCCTTTAAGATTAAGCTCTCCTCTCATTTCATAACCTTTCTGAGAGTAATACAATCCGGGTTCTAGCGAGAACTGAGATCCAATCGGAATGTTTGCATAACCTCCAGCGAAAAATCCCGAACGGTTATTCGTTGTTACCATTCCATCAGTGAAATCGAGAAGGTTTTGCAGGTTATTAACTGCTTCACCTTTCATGCCGGAAGAAATAAATCCTCCACGTACACCAAACGATGCTTTTTCCTGCGCAAATGAAATTGATGAAATTATCAGTGCGGTAAGGAGTAAAATTCTATTTTTCATAGTTAGTACGAACGTTGTTTTGTTACGTTCATCTACTGAGAATAGAATTTAATGCCAACGATTAATCCATAGCCTGTAAGGTTATGTTAAACCAACCGACTGAGTTCATTAACATTTTATTTAAGCCGCCCGTTGACTCACCTGGTAATTACCAGGTGTAGTACCGAATGATCTCGTGAGCCTGTTCCACGAATTGATCTGTATGATCGCAAGTGTGAGATGAGCTATCTGTTCTTTCGAAAAATATTTATTCAGCTCATCATGAATATTATCGCTTCGTTCATCCTGCGGCATCTTTGTGAGCGTTTCAGCAAATTCCAATGCAGCTTCTTCCTCCGGTGAATAGTAAGGAGTTTCCCTCCAGGCCGACAGTGATATCAATCGTAATGCGGTTTCCCCTGCATGAATCGCTTCCTTGAAATGCATATCGAGGCAGTATGCGCAATTATTGATCTGCGATATCCGCATGCGGATGAGTTCCAGCAATTTCTTGTCCAGACCAGTGCTATCAACATAACTCTGAACCTGCAGCAAAGACTGTATTAATCCCTGCGGAATTTCTTTCATTGTGATCCTTTCCATTGTTTCAAAATTTGATTTGTATAAAAACAAATGATGGGCGGAATACGTGACACAATTAAGAAAAAGATTTATTTACTGCCACTAAATACCCGCAGCTAAACTTGCTGTTCTGCCAAGGCCGCTTAATTTGTCTGGATTTCTGATGAAGAAGAAACGAGTGGTCACTCCGTTTTCAATTATAAAGATCTGGCAGGTTATAAGATTTTCTCCGGCATAATAGAATAACGCAGGTTGGTGATTTACCATTCGTTGTTCAAGATGCACACGGCCCGCATATTTTTTGAACAGCCCAACCGTCAGGGCCATCACGTGCTTTCTGCCAACAATTTCATTTAAGAATGCAGCTGCTTTACCACCTCCATCCGAAACCGCTGAAATTTCCTCTGCCAGCATCTGCTCCAGCATCTGCATGTCGGCATTTTCAATAACGTAAAGATATTTGTTGATATAACCGGCCGGGATACGCTTTTTTTCCGCAGTATTGTATTCTTTCAACACTATTCTGGCACGGCTTAACAATTTCCTCGAATTTTCGGTAGTGATACCCAATACATCGGCTATCTGCTCATGGTCATAATCAAAGGCTTCCTTTAAAATGAATACCGCTCTTTGACGTGCATTCAGTTTCTCCAGTAATACCATCAATGAGTAGGATAGAACTTCCTTTCTGTTTAATGAGGAGTCCGCGTATTCCGTCTCCACCGGTTCTGGCAGCCATTTTCCGGGGTAATCGGAGATGATCTTCTTCTGCCGTTTTTTTTGATTGATGGAAAGATTTATGACCGTTCGTATCAGGTAAGCCTTCCTGTCCTCAATTTCATCCATGTTGATCTGCATGAGCTTGAGATAGGCATCCTGGACAACGTCTCTTGCTTCTTCAAGCGTACCTAAAATGTTATATGCGTAGGTGATCAGTAAAGGTCTGAGCTCGGTCATCAGATTACATCAGTATGGCAAAGATACATCCGGAACATTTCTTTATGCAAACCCGACAGCGCGGTTGTATTTACTGCGGTATTCAATTGGTGAAAGTCCCGTTATTTTTTTAAAAGTTGTGCGAAACGCCTTTGTATCTGTATATCCCGATTTGTACATGGCGTCATTCACGTTTTCGCGCTCCTTCTCAAGGTTCATCTTAGCTGCTTCAATACGAACCCGCTGAATGTATTCCACAACTGTATTCGCAGTTGCTTTCTTAAACCTGCGCTCAAGATTCCTTCTGCTCAATGCCAGCATCGTCGCCAGCTGGTCGACCGTTATCTTTTCCTGGTAGTTTTTCTCTATATATTCCTGGGCTTTTTTGATCAGATCGTCTTCGTGTTCGCGCTGCCCCTGGAAAATAATGAACGACAACTGGTTTTCACGTTCGATCTCTATTGCAAACACTTTGGCAGCCAGGTTGGCAATATCACGCCCAACATATTT
>DASWTK010000277.1:0-2508 GCA_036402175.1 Chitinophagaceae bacterium
GTATGCGCTTCACACCTTCTTCACATTTCGCGCAATCAAAACGCGCCTTCGCTTCCTTCAGTAGTGGAACAGCATCTTCATAATTGAATTCCTTTATCTGAGGGCCATCCCATTGTTTTTCCCCTAACAGGTAAGGCAGCAACTCATCAAATCCTTTTTTCAAAGATTTTCGGGAAGGCGATACATACGACCAGAAATCCATATCAGCGTTATCGGCCATTTGTGCAATAGTCATAAAAGCGCTCATCACAAACACACTATAATGAAGCGAGATGGTCCTTTGCATTTCAAGTGGGAATCTTCCATTAGCCGCCATCTGCGAATCGAGCCTGTTCATGGCACTCGACACGATGTTTTTTGCCAGTTGATTGCTGTCGATGAACAACGCGAAAGCCAGACGCTGCGCATCATACCATGCGCCGTGATTATTGGGTGCATCCATTTCATCCTTACCAATGGAACTTGTCTGCATCCAGTTCAGAAAATCGGAGAACCATTTTTTCATTCCTTCCTGGTATTCCTTTTTCCAGTGTTTTGATCCGGTCAGAAGTCCGATCGCGTCCAATACTTTCACATAATGCCGGGTATCGATAAGGCCTGCGCCTCTTCCGGTATTCACTCCCTTGATTGCCTGCGCGAAATTCAGGTTTGGATTCATCCGGGTTGCGGTATCCAGGAACCAAACCCGCAATAGCCTCGATGCATGCTCAGCGTAAGCAGGATTGTCGGAGAAATAATAAGCCAGCGCGAGTGTATGAACAAGGTCACAAAGCTTTGGCTGATATTCCTTGTCAGTGTATTCCCGTACTTCCGGGTTTGTTTGTCCATCTTTTCTGATGTAAGGCAGTCCATCGGGCTTTGATGGGTCGGGCCAGTGATAAGGCGCAAGACTCATGTAATCATGTTTGCTGCCACTCGGAGGGACATGTTTCTTTTCCATTACACTAACCGGTCCGAACCTGAGAGCTGCGTCCGAGTCTTTCAGCAGTTGCTGGTAAGCGGGCAGTATCTCGGGATCTTTGCGGGCGATCCTGGCCTTATTGTATTTGAGATTTGCGGGATCAAGCGCAAACACGCCAGGTTTTTGCTGATCGGCATTAGCACCGGCTGCAACACAACCAAAACAGGTAATTACAATAATGATAATTGTTATTAATACTCTCATCTGATCACATTAATACTTTTTAAAAATGCAATGATCTCACGGTTAACAGCCGAGTTCTGCTCCTTTGTAAATTTTCCATGAAGCCCTCCTGGTATGGTAATGAATTTTGTTTTTACACCTGCCGATTCCATTTGTTTATTCAACTCAACTGAGTGCTGATAGGGTACGGTAGGATCCGCATCGCCATGTACAATAAAAGTGGGTGGATTATTACTGTTCACATATGAAATCGGAGAAACAGTTTTCGCAAATGCTTCATCTTTTGATTTTGCGCCAAGCCATTGTGTAGCCGATCTGCTGGTAAGATGAGGACCATATGCCCAGTCCCATAAGCTTACAATTCCGTACTTATTAATTATCGCCGCAACCTTTATATTCTCAACTCCCGGGCAGTTGCCATCAAAGCGATGATCGTTTGCCAGTAATCCGGCCATCAGTGCAAGATGACCGCCTGCGCTGCCACCCATGATCACAATCCTGTTCGCATCTATGTTCAGGTCTTTGGCATGTTTAATTAAATAGATCAGAGCGCATCTCGCGTCTTCAATGGCTGCCGGCGCTGTTGCCTGCTGGCTCAACCGGTATTCAATATTGGCAACAGCAAATCCGGCCTTGAAAAAAGTATTAAATCCTGTCTGCGATTCTTTTACACCCTTATTCCATCCTCCTCCATGAATATTGATCAATACAGGTGTGGGTCCGTTGCCTGCCGGAGGCAGATAAATATCCATCTTACCTTCCCAGGATCCCACTTTGGTATACACAACGTTGAGTTGAGACGTAAACCCTGCAGGATATTCAACCGGTTTGTAAACCGTATCTGTTTGCGCGGTAGCAAACATCGTGGTGATCAAAAGGCAAATAATAAAACTGATTCTTTTTCGCATTTTTTCTTAGTTAAGAGCCAGGATGAAATTTAATCTCCCGGCATATTCACTATCTGGTTATCCTGATCATCTTTTTCAACTCCATCTTTCTTCCATACACATACACCACATAAACGCCATTCAATGATGAGCTAACCGGAAGATCGAACGTAATGAAGCCTTGCGGCAGGAACACATTCCTTTTTAGCATTGGCTGTCCGCTGAGGCTGTAAAGCACCACATCTCCCAGGTCGGCTTCGGGCGAATAAACTTTTACGGTGATCTTGTTCGGACCACTGAGATATGCCTGGATATAAGGCTGCGTATTACCGGTTTCTGGTAATACTGTCAGTCTTCCATTGATGTAAATAAAATTGTAGTTGGACGATACGCCATTGGCAACAGTGATATTATAATATCCCGGCGGTGATGTAATGGTTGCATTGGTAGTTGCCGCAGGCGCCGTAGTCAGGTTAG
>DASWTK010000278.1:0-47396 GCA_036402175.1 Chitinophagaceae bacterium
GTTGTGATCAGCCTGAAGTTCGAGTTGTTGCTGGTTGACCGGTAGATCTCAAACAAAGTTTCATTTGCCGAATTATCGTTCCAGCCCAGGCTAATGACCGAAGCCGACATCACTTCCATCGTCAGCAACGTTGGAGCCCCAGGTATTGTGAGCGGAGCTTGCGTTGTGGCCGAAGCTGCCGTTGAAAATGCTGACTCACCCGTTGCGCCGATTGCGCGCACCTTAAACCAATAAGTTGTTGACGCGTTCAGCGTAGAGTCAGTATAATTATTTATACCTGCGCCGGTATTCCCGATGTTTACAAACGGACCAGCTGCGGCCGTTGCACGAACGATCTCAAAACCTGACTCATTATTGCTGTTATCGTTCCAGCTCAAAACGATCCGGTTATATCCGGTTGAAATTGCCGCGAGTCCGGATGGCGCTGTTGGCGCGGTACCCGGCGCAGTATAGGAATCATTCAGCGCGGAATTCGGAATGAGTTGTCTTGCAAGACCGGCATTGTTTCGCCAGTAAAGTTGCATGGCTTCTCCGCCGGTTGCTTCAAAGAAAGTTGCTGTAATGGGATATGACAACCCTGCAACCAACGCCACCGATCCGGTCTGGCAGGTGGTAACGTGGATGAGATCATTTGAAACTGTGGGAACAGCATTATGGTTGTAAGGCATGTTCACATACAGCTTGCTTCCCTCATCGGAGCAGGTTTCAAAAGTGTAGGTTGCGGTGGTGGGAACCGTGATAAAACCTCTCCATATGAAAGCGAAGTTGTCGTTCCGGTTTCTGACAGTAAGATCGATGTTGGAAGTATTTCCCGTTTCTAAGACGGGAGAGAGGTTATCGAAATCGGGGAGTGCGGTCCAGGTGCCCTCATAATACTGGTAAAAGAAGCCCTGGTTCCTGGTAGTTACATTGATCTGGTTGCTGAAAGGTGATTGGTTCCCCCGGATGTCTTTAGCCCTGACCGCGAAAGTATGTCGCTGAAAGCTGTCAAGCTCATTTACCGTGAAACTGGTGCCTTCGGTTGTATATCGCTTTGTTCCGTTTACATATATATCATAATGAGCAACCCCCGCGTCATCAGTAGATGCATCCCAGGCAAGGGAAACCGAGAATCTCCCGGCCAGGGTATGTCGCAAATTGCCGGGAGCAGTCGGAGGTTCAATATCAGCCTTTGTTTTGGCGCTTGCTTCATTGCTGTTTGATGCAGCACTTGAGTTGTTGACTGCGCGAACTATATAAAAGAAACCGGTATTCGGAGGAAGATTCTGGTCAAGGTAGGAGAGGATATTCGGCGAATTGATCGCAATGAGCGTATAAGGTCCCCCTGCCTGCTCTGCCCGGTAAATCTCAAAACCGGTTTCATCAAATGCTGGCGCCGGGTTATCGCTCCAGTCGAGTTGAATGCTCGTCTGGTTTGGAGCAAAAGCGGTCAGGTTCTTTGCAGGATGAGGTTTATTGAAACCATTAGCGGCCACAACGGTGAAATCAGGAGAAAAAAACGCGTTGCAGCCAAACGCTTCCTTCACCCTTGCCTTGTAAGTTCCGGGAGTAGCATTGTAGATACTGTCCGTGCCTACTAATAAGTTATCGTCAGTACGCCAGTATTCGTAACCCGTATAACCTGGCGGTAACCGCAGCGGTACGCTCGTGCTGCCATCTGGCGCCGGCAATACTTTACTGCGTAAGCCTTTTATGCCGATAGCTGGTGTGATAGTGGTTGTTTTCGGTCCAACCACTACCGGTGAAGGCGACCATTCTGACCAGCTGGCTGTAGAAGATCTTTTAAACCGCACTCTGTAAGTGCCATAAGCAGTGGCTGTGTATTCATTCAGGGTCGCACCTGCGATATTAGTGTAACCGGCACCTGTGTTCACCTGCCATTCATATGCGAAGAAACCGGGTGATAAACCCATTTTTGTTATCGTGGGTGAATCCGGGCAGAATAGGTTCCGCTGAAAAAACACCAATGGATTTGCCTTATGCATGTCATTGATGTATTCATCATATCCGGGTTCAAACCAATGAGAGATCCATATATAATGACCACGGTCGGGATATAACGTCCATTTTACATCGGCGCCCCTGTTCTTTAATGAATCATACATCCTTTGCGCCATGGCCAGTGTTGGATTAACATCCAGTCCGCCCGAGGCAAACCAAACCGGCACATGAACGAAATTGCTTACGTAAGGAATAGCGGATGCAGGAGCCGCAGCACTGGGAGTTGCTTTTGTGATGCGGTGAGGATAGGTTGCGGTAATATTAAAACAGGCGTCACCTCCGGCTGAAGCGCCATTTACAAGCACGCGGTCTACATCCAGCTTGCAATATTTCGCTAACGAATCAACAACCTTTAACAATATCTCAAAATGGGAATTGTCAAAGTATCCGCCGCTGTTCTGCGGATATAATACAAATCCGTCGAATACACCATTGTCAACGCGATCGCGGAAAATTTCTCCACCGTGCACCAGGTGTGTTTCATTATCATACAGCCATCCTTTTTCTCCCGCTCCATGCCAGAATATCATTATTGGATACTTTCTGCCATCTGCCACATTGTGCTGATAAGTTTTTGGATATTTAAGGCGAAAAGAAACGCCGTTCAGGTGATACGCTTTGTAAGATGAGGTATTCCAACCCAGGTTACGGTCGGTAACCACCCATTTCTGAATATTTCCCCAATTGGTGGTGGGAACGCTCGACGGATAATATACTATCGGATCTGCCGGGTCGAATACGTTTGGTTGCGCAAACGTATTGCAGGCCGTAAACAGGCATAGTGAACCAGTAAGAAGCAATAACTTCTTCATAAGAGTTGTCAGATGTACTGATGAACGGTTCCCGATAGGAATTGGAGGAATTATTAAGAGTGCACTAAATACGAAACAAGAAAGAGATATTGGAGCGAAACCGGATAGTGGCTTACCGTAGAATATTCAGGCGACAATTGAGATTTTTTGGAGGATAGATGGTTGAAGATATAACCAGGGGCTAAAACTAATAATAAAATTTAATTACTGAAATTATTTGCTTCAGTCTTTAGCCTGTACTGAATTTGGTCTAATTTTCCGGCCGGAATAAAAACTCCGAGTCCGCATCTTATACCCGGAACAAATGATATTATACAAAACGATCTTCTGGATTTCCTTATTCATCATTGGTTATAGTTATATAGGATATGGGATATTGTTATATTTTCTGGTGCGAATCAAAAAAGTGTTGAATAAAGTTCCCAAATCGTTTGATGTTACATACGAACCGATGGTAACATTGGTTGTTGCGGCTTACAATGAAGAAGAATTTATTCACATTAAAATAAAAAATACTCTTGAACTGGATTATCCGGCCGACAAGCTTCAGGTGATTTTTATCACAGATGGATCAACCGATAATACTGCCTCCATAATAAGGGATTCCCCATTTGAATTGCTTCACCAGCCTGAAAGGAAAGGAAAAGTCGCCGCCATGAACCGTGCAATCGGATACGTGAAAGCGCCTATAGTCGTTTTTTGCGACGCTAATACGCTTCTGAACCGATCCTGCATAAGGGAATTGGTCAAGCATTATATTTTTCCCAAAGTGGGAGCGGTTGCCGGTGAAAAGAAAGTAATTGCAGGCGCGGATGCTAAAGCAGCTGGTGCGGGTGAAGGTATTTACTGGAAATATGAATCGTTCCTGAAGAAGCTTGATTCCGATCTTTATTCAGTGGTAGGAGCTGCGGGAGAGTTGTTTTCTGTCAGGACAAATCTCTTTGAAAGAGCACAGGAAGATACCATCATAGAAGATTTTGTACAGTCGTTGAAGGTTTGCCTCAAAGGTTATGTGGTACGTTATGAGCCAAAGGCTTATGCAACCGAAACGGCTTCAGTTTCGATAAGGGATGAGCAAAAACGAAAGGTACGGATATGCGCTGGCGCATTTCAGGCGATGGGGATGCTGAAGGAGCTGTTTAATGTTTTCAAACACCCCGTACTTTCATTCCAGTTCATATCGCACAGGATACTTCGCTGGACACTTTGCCCGATCTCTCTTGTCCTGTTATTAATTACCAACATTATCATCGTATTGATGGGGGGAAGCTGGTTTTATTCTCTTTTCCTGGGTCTTCAGGCCTTTTTTTACCTTCTGGCTGTTACAGGTTGGTTCTACGCAAACAGGAACATTAAACTTAAACTCCTCTACATACCCTACTATTTTCTATTCATGAATATTTCGGTATTCATGGGCTTTGCGCGGTTCCTTCAGAAGCGGCAGACTGTACTATGGGAAAAGGCGGCACGCCAAAAGACGGCATGATTTTTTAATACCCGTAAAAGGGTATTTTTCGTATGGAATTTAGTTGGAACTTTGAAATGCCGGGAGATAGAAGCGAAGGAATATAATGACGGTTAATTAAAAATTAATGAGCTGTCATTTGGTTTGTTGAAATTAGTTGTTACTTTTACCCGGCAAACATCCCTCCAGCCCCCCTACGAAAAGAACCTATTAGAAGCACCTGCTGCCAAAAGCCACATCCTTGAAATTCCCGGAAAACCCGATTAACATCCGTTAATCCACTTGCCATCCTGTAAAGCCAATCTATAATCGCAACAACAGTAAATGCCAATACCTCTGTTAGCCGCTTGTTCCAATTACAGGCCTAATGAAAAATTGAGTTTATTCAAACTTAATTTCATCTGCCCATGAAAAAGAGAATTTTAGCAATCGATGATAGCAAGGCTATCCGGTTTTTGTTACAGACATTATTCAGTAAGAACTATCAGGTGATCACAGCTGCTGATGGCTGCTCCGCTATTAACTGGCTCTCTCAAAACGAACTCCCCGATCTGATCATTGCAGACCCGCAATTACCAGATATGCAGAATTGGGAATTGATCGAGCAACTTTCTACAAGTGGTTTATACGGTAGTATTCCAACAATTGTGTTATCAGCTCTCAGCAAATCCGAAACAGAAGAAAAATGCCAGGAATTTGATGTGCAAACTTATTTCACCAAACCTTTCAACCCAATTGAGCTTATGGAAGCTGTTCAGGCAACCATCAAACAAGGTCAAAGGGTTCCGGCATTATCTAACTAACAATCCCCAACCAATTATGAAAATGAGTAATCACCTAAACGTAACTTTATGGAACTAGCAACTTTACCGGCAACCAAGAATAAGACCTATAAACATTATACGTTACACACGCTTCCTAACGAGAATGCAACGTATGTCAAGACTGAATTTTACTACATAGGAAGCGATCCGAAAAGAATTGATACACTCATTAAAATTTTCGAAAGCGGCTACGCAACTGAAAACTGCGCCAATGCAAAAGCGATGCTGCTGAGATTACAGCAACAGGGACATCCAGCTCCTCATATCATCATCTGCGATTCACAACTGGGATATCAGTCGATCAGCGATTTCAGGAAATTCCTGAATGCTCATCCTCAACTGGCGTTTGTTCCATTCATTCTTGAAAGCAGGAATCTTCCCGATGATCAGAAACTCCGCTTCCGCAAAGACCGGATTGTTGACGAGATCATCGCGCTGGAGAACTATGATAAGAAGACATTACTGGCGAAAGCCCGTTTCCTGAACAGGATCAAATCTGAATCTGCAAACCTGGCCTGGAGGAAAAAGATTGAAACAACTACCGCATCTGCAGGTAATGGAGCGATCTTAAAAAGGGTGTTCGACATCATCATTGCATCTATCGCGCTTATCTGTCTCAGCCCGTTATTCGCACTGATAGCCCTTGCGATCAAATTAGAGTCGAAAGGACCTGTGTTTTATATAGCAAAGCGCGCCGGACGCGGGTACAGGATATTCAATTTTTACAAATTCCGTACGATGGTCGTTGGTGCCGACGCGAAAATGAAAGAGTTCTCACATCTTAATCAATACAACGCTACAACAGAAGGACCCAAGTTCTTCAAGATCGAAAATGATCCCCGCATTACCAGGATTGGAGCATTCCTGCGCAAAACGAGCATGGATGAAATTCCTCAGTTGCTTAATGTACTGCTGGGTGATATGTCGCTGGTGGGCAACCGCCCGCTGCCACTGTACGAAGCTGCCACACTTACTACAGATGAGTGGGCGCAACGTTTCATGGCTCCGGCTGGCATTACTGGTCTCTGGCAGATCAAGAAAAGAGGCAACAAGGATATGTCGGTAGAAGAGCGTATCAACCTTGATATCGCTTACGCCAGCAAATCCAACTTTGCTTACGATCTCTGGATCATGGCCAACACCCCTACAGCGCTTATACAGAAAACAAATGTTTAATACTGTTTTGTAGTTTTATCTTTTAAAACAGAACAGTATGCCGGTCGGTACGGAACCATTGGTTTCTGTTATTACATTGAATTATAACCAGGCGAAGGTCACATGCGAGTTCCTCGAGTCCTGCAGGCATTTGCTGTACACAAACTATGAGATACTGGTTTGCGACATGGCATCCGACATTGACCCTACGCCGATGATCCGCGCTGGAAATTATCCTAATACAAAGGTGTTGTTAAGCGGTAAGAACCTTGGTTTTGCCGGGGGTAATAACTGGGGTATCGCACACGCGAAGGGTGATTATATATTCATTGTAAACAATGATACAGAAGTTACGCCCGACCTGATCAATAAACTGCTCGCGCCTTTTTTCAGCAATCCGCAGATCGGTGTGGTATGCCCTAAAATAAAATTCTGGGATCATCCCGACATCATACAATACGCAGGCTTCAATAAAATGAACCTGATCACAGGACGTACTTCAACGGTTGGTGAAAAGGAAAAGGACCTTGGACAGCATGATGTCTCGGGACCCACTCACGGAGCGCATGGCTGCGCGATGATGGTAAAACGCGAAGTGATTGACAGAATAGGGATATTCCCCGAAAAATTCTTTTTATACTACGAAGAATGGGATTGGTCGGCCAGGATCATTAAAGGAGGTTATACGATCTGGTACGAAGCAAATGCCGTCATTTATCATAAAGAGTCGATGTCGGTTGGAAGAAATAATCCCATGAAGGTGTATTATCATACGCGCAACAGGATACTCTATATGCGTCGCAATACCAGTTTACCCCAATTGATATTATTTGTTTTGTTCTTTAGTTTTTTCACAGCGCCTAAGGCTATCTTTAAATTCATAATCTCCCGGCAGTTTAGCCAGTTACGCTATTTCATCAAAGGAGTTGCATGGAATTTATACTCATCCAGCTATTCTGCCGTTAAATGATCTGAATGAATAATCTGGTTTATACCATTGGCTACTTCATCTCGATGGTGATCTTTCTTTACCTGGCTTCAGGTATTGTTTACCTGCTGATACTTACCTTGTCGGGCCATGCGAGGAAAAAGAAAAAGTTCGACACTGCCCTCAGCAAGCAAAAGATCGCCTTACTGATCCCGGCTTATAAAGAAGATGCGGTCATACTCGATACAGCTTTACAGGCGGCACAGCACGATTATCCGCGCGACAGGTTTGAAGTTTTTGTGATTGCAGACCAGCTTAAAGATGAAACCATACTCAAACTGCAATCCATTCCGGTAAATGTTGTCAGGGTCCAATTTGAAACGAGCACGAAAGCAAGATCCCTGCATGCGGTTATTCAACGTATATCCGGCAAAGAATTCGAGTATGTAATGATCCTGGATGCGGATAATATCATGGCACCCGGATGCCTTGAACAGGTAAATGCGGCCTTTGCCGGTGGCTGCGCCTCGGTGCAATGCCATCGCACCGCAAAGAATAAACACACTGCGGTTGCGGTGCTGGACGCCATCAGTGAAGAGATAAACAATCACCTGTTTCGTAAGGGTCCGCGTGGACTGAATGTTTCAGCCAATCTCATCGGTTCGGGTATGGCATTCCGGTATGAAGATATCCGGGCGATTCTCGATCTGCCCCATATTCTGAGTAATCCGGGTGAGGACCGTGAGATCGATTTGCAGTTGATGAAGAGTAATATCATCACTGAATATCTCGATGACGCTATTGTTTATGATGAGAAAGTCTCCAGTTCCCAGGTCTTTGAACGGCAGCGGGTACGCTGGCTGGAGGCCCAGGTGATGCACTTCAAGCGCTTTTTTCAGGCCGATATGCGCACCGCCCCCCGCAACGCGAATTACTGGAACAAGTTCATCCAGACCCTGCTACTTCCCCGGAGCCTTTATATTCTTGTCCTGGGATTTGTAATGGTACTGGTTGCACTGCAGTGGATTTTTGATCTTTCATTTTTATATCCGTCAGCAAGCTGGTGGATAGGCATTACCCTTGTATTTGCAATTACATTATTATTATGTATTCCCGCTTCTTTTTATAACCGTGCTACTTTAAAGGCCGTGCTTCATATTCCGGTGCTCATATTTTCCATGGTAAAAGCCTTGTTGCAGATCAAGAAAAAGCGCACGCAATTCATACATACTCCAAAGAACTATACCTCCGGATAATTTTTCTTTGCACTGATGTTGCATTTATATTGACTAAACCCACTCCCTTATTTGGAATGAATCCGCCGGAATGGACTGGAACTGCATTCCATGAAACCGGCCTGCATAACGGTTAGACATTGACGTTCAACCTTCCACGTCCCGGAGCGGGAAAAAACCTGTTTCTGTCACACCCTCCAAGGTCAAGCGTCTTCGTCTGTAGCCGTTTTGCACATTTTATACACGAATCGGACCGTTCGGATTTACTGGTACTCAATTTGCTGACGGTTAAGCTCTTGTAACTACCGTCCCCATTTGAAACTTACCCCAGCCTGCTGTATGAAATCATAGGTTTTTATTGTTAGAAACATCATTCTCAAGGGAAAGAAAATCAAGTTGCATGTACTTAAAGGTCCAGAACATTCGTTATGGGAAAGTAGCATTGCAGCTATACGTTAGTGTTATAAATCCAAATCCTGATCCGAAAACCCTGGGCTTATGAAATCCAAACTCTCCTCTATTGGAAGACTGGTATTTTTATTATGGTGCGGCATTTTTCCGTTTCTTTCATTTGCACAACAGATTCCTAATTCAGTAACTGCTCCGAACGGTACATTTATCGGGTTCTATGAATACAAACCCGTTAGTTACTCAGCTGAGCCTACAAGAAAATATCCCCTCATCATCTTTCTGCATGGCATAGGCGAAAGAGGAAATGGTACAACAGAGCTACCGCGCGTACTGGCCAATGCGATTCCAAAGTATATTAATGCAGGTCATACCATGACGTTCACCTACAACGGTCAAACCGAAACGTTCATGGTGATCTCCCCTCAATTGAGTTCGATGTACGGAAGCTGGCAGAACTTCTATGTTGATGAGATGATCAAGTATGCAAAGAACAACCTGAGGGTCGATACAAACAGGATCTATCTTACCGGCCTTAGTCTCGGCGGAGGCGGTACATGGAAATACGCATCAGGTTCTTACAGCAATGCAAGGCAACTGGCCGCCATTGCTCCGGTTTGCGGAACCTGCGAGTGGGGTAACATGTGTACTTCCATAGCGGCTGCCGCTCTTCCGGTTTGGGCATTCCATGCGCAGGACGATGGCATAGTAGGAGTAGGATGCACAACAGGCGCGGTTTCCATGATCAATTCATGCGGGCCTTCAGTTGCTCCATTGATGTCCATTTATCCCAATGGCAACCACTTCATCTGGGATCGCTCATACGATACCACACATACCTGGCATAATCCAAACATGTATGAATGGTTTTTAAGTCATTCACGCAGTGGTACTGCCCCTGCGCCAAATACTCCGCCAATTGCAAGAGCGGGTAACGACCAATCCATAACGCTGCCCTCCAATTCAGTTACGCTAGACGGAAGTGCTTCTACAGATCCTGACGGTTCAATCAGTTCGTATAACTGGACTAAGATCGGAGGTCCTTCACAATTCAGCATAGCAAGCCCGAATTCAGCGTCCACTTTCATAGGCAACCTGGCCCAGGGCGTATACTCGTTTCAGCTAACAGTAACGGATAACCGGGGAGCTTCCGCAAGGGATACCGTTCTGGTAACCGTGAATGGCTCTGCCCCCGCGCCTAACCAGCCACCCGTTGCGATAGCCGGCGCCGACGTTGCCATTACATTGCCAACAAACAATACTTATCTTTTTGGAAGTGCCTCATATGATGTTGACGGAATACTGACAAATTATACATGGAGCCAGGTAAGCGGTCCAGCCACGGCTACCATTACCAGCATGGGTGCTACCAATATCAACGCCAGTAACCTTGTACAGGGTGTGTATGCCTTCAGGCTGCTGGTTACCGATAATATGGGCGCAACTGATGACGATACGTTAACCGTTTCCGTTAGTTCTCCGAATAACCCGCCTGTGGCAAATGCGGGTAGTGATCAGTCGATTCAATTGCCAGCGAACAGCGTTTCGCTAAACGGATCCGGCTCATCAGATCCCGATGGAAGCGTTACAGCTTATGCCTGGACAAAAGTGTCGGGCCCCGCCCAATACAACATTACCAATAGTAATAGTGCCAACACTACTGTCACCAACCTGGCTGCAGGAACCTATTCATTCAGGCTGTTAGTAACAGATAACAATGGAGCTACAGACGACGACACAGTTGTTGTGACCGTATCAACGGCTCCTCCGCCACCAAACGTAGCGCCAACCGCTAATGCCGGTACCGATCTATCGATACAGCTACCCGCGAGCAGCGTTACACTGAACGGCAGCGGATCCAGTGATCCCGATGGAAGTATTACCGCTTACGCATGGACGAAGATCGCGGGCCCTGCTCAATACAATATAACTTCTGCTGGCAGCGAGACCACTTCTGTTTCGAACCTGGTTGCCGGAACATATTCATTCAGACTTGTAGTTACAGATAATGCAGGAGCAACGGATGACGACACAGTCACTGTTACTGTTGCGCCAGCACCCAATATGCCACCTACGGCAAACGCTGGTGGTGATCAGTCAATTCAATTACCATCGGCCAGTGTAACTTTGAACGGATCTGCTTCCAGCGACGCAGATGGTTCGATAACAGGATACGCGTGGAGTAAGATATCCGGCCCTGCCCAATATAATATTGCCAATGCCTCTGGCGTGAGCACGTCGGTCACCAACCTTGTAGCCGGCACTTATGAGTTCAGGCTGGTGGTAACAGACAACAATGGCGCTACCGATGATGATACCGTGATGGTAACTGTTAGCACCGCTCCGCCTCCGCCTAATATTGCGCCGGTAGCAAACGCAGGTGCAGATCAGTCGGTACAACTGCCTGCTAACTCGGTTGCGCTGGATGGTTCTTCTTCATCCGATGCGGATGGAAACATTACCGCTTATGCGTGGAGTAAAATATCAGGACCCGCTCAATACAATATTACAAACGCAAATAGTTCCGGTACATCTGTCAATAATCTGACAGCAGGAACCTATGCATTCAGGCTGGTCGTTACCGATAACCAGGGAGCCACAGATGACGATACTGTTGTGATCACCGTATCATCTGCGCCTCCTCCGCCAAATGTTGCGCCGGTCGCGAATGCCGGCAGCGATCAATCGATCCAGTTGCCCGCCAACATGGTTACGCTTGATGGAAGCGCATCCGCTGATCCCGATGGAACCATTACATCATATTCATGGAGTATCGTATCTGGACCGGTACAATACAATATTACAAATGCGGGATCTGTCAGCACACCGGTAACAGGCCTTGAGCAGGGAACCTATGCATTCAGGTTGATCGTAACTGACAATGCAGGTGCAACCGATGATGATACTGTGATAGTACAGGTGACCGCGGCTCCACCTCCACCAAACCAGTTGCCTGTTGCGAGAGCAGGAAACGATATCACGATATATCTTCCATCGTCATCCGCAACGCTGGATGGAAGCGCGTCTTTCGATCCTGATGGCAGTATTACCGCGTATATGTGGAATCGCATATCCGGACCAGCGGGCATTACAATTGTCAACTCCACTACTGCAACTGCCGATGTGGTTGGCATGGCTGCCGGTGAATACGTGTTCGAGCTAACTGTTACGGATAACCGTGGCGCTACATCAACCGATCGTGTGACGATAACAGTTACAACAATTCCGAACATACCACCGCTTGCAATTGCCGGTAATGATACAACCATCGCCATACCTTCAACAACTGCATGGCTGAGAGGTAACGCATCGAGGGATCCTGATGGAACGATCACAAGATATCAGTGGCGGCAGATATCAGGACCTGCTGTATCAAGGATACAGTACGGTACTGCCAATGCAACAATGGTTAACAGTCTGCAGGTTGGTGAATACGAATATGAACTCACGGTAACCGATAATAAAGGTGCATCTGCCAGCGACTCAGTGCATATATCAGTGGTAAATAATTTCCGCTACGAAGAAGTGCTGTTGATTTATCCCAATCCTGTACTGGCAAAGGCAACCGTTCGCGTAGTGAGCGATAGCACGGGCGATCTTACTTTCAGGATCATTGACATGGAAGGAAGGCTGATAAAGAATATTCAGTCATTCAAGGGACAGTCTTACTTTGAACAATCGTACATGCTTTCTGACCTGAGACCAGGAACCTATTACCTGGAAGCTGTCATAGGAAATGGTAAAAAGATGATTAAGAAATTTATAAAACAGTAAACCCCAAAACAACCAACAACAATCAAAAGGATGGGGATTTCCCCGTCCTTTGTTGTTTTAGATAATCCTGATCAATAATAACCGGATGAGGGTAAAGACGCTTGCAAAAGGCTTTATTATTATGTACTTTTAGTTTGCATCCAGAACAGTAATCCAATATACCCAATGAAAAGCCTATTATTTATAATAGTTTCTTTCGGCGTTTTTCATGTACATGCTAATCAGCCACCTGTTGTAAACGCAGGACCTTTCAAAAGCATCTATCTTCCTTTATCAACAATACAGCTTAACGGTTCAGCTACTGATGCCGACGGTTCAATAGCAAATTACCAGTGGACCAAAATAGCCGGGCCTTCATCCTTTTCTATTGCCGATCCGAACAGCGCTGTTACCATAGTAAGTAACCTCACAGCAGGCGAATACAGCTTTGAATTAACCGCGGTTGACGCGCAAGGCGCAATGGGAAAAGATACTGTGACGGTGATCGTTTATAAAACAGCAAATACCGAAGTACCTGCGGTTGGAAATTTTCCGAACCTGATGGGAGCAAATCCTGGTTATTATGGTAACCCCTGGAACGATTTGCAGGTGTATTCGCTCATGGCGAATGCAGGTTGCAGAAGCACGCGCTCAACTGTTCCAATGTTTTTCTTCAGCGCTTATGGAGATAGTATCAGGTACGCTGAATTCAGTTATTTCTATAATACACTTGGATTCCGCGAGAATGTATTTTTTCTTTATAACGATGCGACCGCGCCATTTCCCGACAGGTCGGCCGAATTCTTTAATGGTGAACAGGCAGTGATACCGGAAGGACTGTACCTGCCGATTTGGAATGCCGACGGTACCGTGAACACGAATAATACTTTCGCGAGATATTGTTCCAAAGTAGTGAACGTGTATGGCGCGTTCTCAAAATATTATGAGATATGGAATGAGCCGGATTTCACGAGCAACTGGGGCGTTGCTTCGGCTTTACCGGGAGTTGCGGGCAACTGGTGGGAGAATGATCCCAATCCAACAGATATGCTGAATGTAAAAGCGCCTGTTCAGTATTACATACGAATGCTGCGGGTGGCTTATGAAGTAATAAAACGCAAACAGCCCGACGCTATTATTACACTGGGAGGACTTGGATATCCCTCGTTCATGCACGCATTGTTGCGCAATACCGACAATCCGGTTCCCGATGCTCAGGGAAAACGCGGATCAGTAACACCCGAATATCCCTTGCAGGCGGGCGCTTATTTTGACGGACTTTCATTTCACAGCTATCCACAATACTTTCTTAAATTCTGGGATTATTCCACCAACGCAATGGGTTATAAACGTCATTCCGATGAAGCGATCGATCAAACAGTAAGAGATAAGGAAAGCTACCAGAAAATTTTACGCACTTTCGGATATGGTACAGTTTACCCTGATAAGCCGGTCATATGTACGGAGATCAATATTCCGAGAAAATCACTGAACAACGAAATTGGGGGAATTGAAGTGCAGCGCAATTTCGCATGGAAATCGGTAGCCAAAGCCGCGCGTAATAATATCAGCCAGATGTACTGGTTTGTAACAGGTGAAGTGGTTGACTATAACAGCGCCGCACAAAGCGATGCTTTTAAACTCATGGGACTGTATGAAAATCTGTTGCGCGATCATCCGGGCAATGAGAAGATGACCGATGAAGGGAGGGCTAATAAATCGGCGCAGATGCTGTTGCAGGATTATTTGTACGATGCTTCCACCACAAATGCCATGAACATTCCGGGAGGAATAGACGGCGCCGCATTCAGGCACCCGGCAACTGGTGAGATCAGGTTTATGCTTTGGGCGAAAACGCATACCGATAACCTTGAGAACAGTCAGCTGTATTATAGCTTTCCAGCTTCGATGGCCGACAGGCAACTGGATGTTTATAAATGGAATTACTGCGTTACCAATACAAAAGTTTCAACAATTCAACCAACAGGAATATTATTGACCGGTGAGCCGGTGATACTGGTAAAGAACAGCCTTCCTGCGACAGGTCAGATGCTGAATGCGCAGCGACCGGTCGCAAATGCGGGTCGTGATACCAGTATCAATATCCCTTACATTACATTGAACGGATCGGCATTTCATCCTCAAAACCTTTCCCTGAGTTATTACTGGGATCTTATTGAAATGACTGGCTCGCAGGCTGAACACCCATCATTAAGGAACAGGAATACGGCTTACCCAATCATCCTTGGATTAAAGAAAGGAGTATACACATTCCGCTTCACTGCCTCCGACGAACGCGGATTGTTTGGGACCGATACGGTCATTGTAGCTGTTGATACAGTAATTACATTCATAAACAATCTTCCGATAGCCTACGCAGGCGCTGATTCTACCGTCTTTATCCCGAATCCACAGGTCACACTGAATTCCCTGGGATCAATCGACCCTGATGGAACAATTGTAAATTATCTATGGACCAAAATATCAGGACCTTCTCCAGGCATTATTGTGCACTCAGGTTCTGCGGCTACTCAGGTAACCGGTCTGGTAGCAGGCGAATACATTTTTCAATTGCAGGTCACTGATGATAGGGGAGCAGTGGGGACCGACGAAGTGAGAATTATGGTGGATGCGTTGTTGCGGCCAAATAACGCTCCGGTTGCAAAAGCGGGCCGCGATACGGTTGTATTTCATCCTTCAGGCAATCTGATACTGTCGGCAAGGGGATCTTATGATACAGATGGAAAGATCATATCCTACAAATGGAGCCAGCTTTCAGGACCATCAGTCGCGGAAATGATAAACCAAAATTCAGCAAGCTCAACCATAAAGGGTCTGCAGCCCGGAACCTATGTTTTTCAGTTGCAGGTTGCAGATAACCTGGGTGCCACCGGCACAGCAAGGGTCAGAATTGCAGTGCGCCCGCGTTCCATTTCAATACAATCTTCAGGAAGCGCTATATATATTAATATAGGCGATGAATTAAAAAGCCCACTTCATGTAAGGGTGTACGATACCGGTGGAAGATTGCTGAAAGATCTGAAGCTGGTTAATCGGTCGTTAACAACGTCAATCAGAATTGATTTGGATCATCTGCGTACAGGCCTGTATTTTCTTCGGGTGACCGATGCTTCAGGAAAGCATTTATCACAAGAGTTTTTAAAGCAATGACTTACTTTTTTTCATTGGTAAAAACAAAATTGCGTTAGCAACTCATTAACCCGAAACAAATCTCACGCGTGCCATCTTTCCGTGCTTTGGTATGGTTCTTGTAAATTCCGCAACGCTTTTATGTCCGGACCTTTTTGATGTTAAACAGTTTTCTGTTCCTTACCCGTTCCCATTAGCCATTTCATTTTTGTAAAGGATTGCTGTAACTGGCAAAGCCGGATTCCTGAGAAGTCAGGGACCGTAAAAAAAAGCAGTTACCGGCCTGGTGGGATTGTATTGTCCAAAATGGTTCGTCCATACCTTTTTTGTTGACTGAATAAACGTACAAGTACTTATGAAGAAGCTACTATTTGGTTTAGGGTTACTGGTGCCGTTCCTTTTGCAAGCTCAGCAGGTACCTCGCTCTTTAACAGCCTCTAACGGCACTTTCATCGGGTTTTATGAATATAAACCCCCGGCCTACAACACACAATCGACGGCCAAATTTCCCTTGATCATTTTCCTTCATGGAATTGGTGAACGTGGTGACGGTACTACCGGTCTGCCAGCAGTACTGAACGTGGGTATTCCACGTAACATTCATTACGGCCTTACCGACATGAGCTTTAACTACAACGGCACGCAGGAATCGTTCCTGGTGTTGTCGCCCCAGTTAAGCTATAACTACGGTAACTGGCAAACTTTTTACGTTGATGAAATGATCAAATGGGCAACGAATAATCTTCGCGTTGATCCAAACAGGATTTACCTCACAGGGCTTAGCCTCGGTGGTGGCGGAGTTTGGAAGTATGCCACGTCTTCTGCAACGGCAGCCAAAACACTCGCTGCTATCGCGCCTATCTGCGGAACCTGTGATTATACCAATTTCTGCAATATCGCGCAGCAGGCTTTGCCGGTTTGGGCCTTTCATGCAATGGATGATGGTGTTGTTGGCGTAGGTTGTACGCAAAATGCCATTGGTCAGATCAATGCATGCAGCCCGATCGTACCAGCGCAGGCTACCTATTATCCAACAGGTAATCACTGGATCTGGGATCAGGTTTATGACCCCACAAATCCTCAGCTATATCTTTGGTTCCTCAGCAAATCGAGAGGAAGTTCAACGCCTCCACCTTCAGGTGGTGGAAACGTTGCACCGGTCGCAAATGCCGGAAGCAATCAGACCATTACCCTTCCTGTTAACAGTGTAAGCCTTACCGGTAGCGGATCTTACGATCAGGATGGATCAATAACAAATTATACCTGGAGCCAGGTCAGCGGACCTAACACAGCAAGCTTTGTCAATACACAGGTTGCCAATACAAGTGTAGGTGGATTGATCCAGGGCAGCTATATATTCAAATTAACAGTGAAGGACAACGTTGGCGCCACCAGTTCTGCTAATGTTACCATTACTGTCAATGGTCAGGCAGCGCCATCTAACTCAGCACCTGTTGCGGTTACCAGCGCCAACCAGACCATTACGCTCCCAACCAATAGCGTGTTCCTGTTGGGCAGCGGTTCTTATGATAGTGGTGGCTGGATCACAAATTATTCGTGGTCGCAATCAAGCGGACCAAATAACGCGACCATTACTCCGATATCCAATACCAACCTCGATGTGAAGAACATGATAGCAGGCACCTATGTGTTTAAGTTAACGGTTACCGATAACGAAGGACTAACAGGTTCCGCGAATGTTACAGTAACAGTGAATGGTACTTCTTCTGCTACCCCGGTAGCGAATGCGGGATCAAACCAGACACTGGTATTGCCAACGAATGCAACAACATTGAACGGCAGCGGATCCAGCGGAGCTAATAGTTACAACTGGACAAAAGCCGGTGGTCCTTCTTCCTACTCTATCTCAAATCCAAATTCAGTTACTCCGAACGTAGGAGATCTGGTTGCGGGAACGTATACCTTCCGTCTAACAGTTGCGAACACCAGCGGAGCAACAAGCTATGCCGACGTTCAGGTGGTAGTGAATAGTTCAGGTGCGATAGGTGGTAACCAACCTCCGGTTGCAGTACCTGGATCAAACCAGACCATTACTTTACCAACCAATAGCCTGTTCCTTTATGGAAGTGGTTCCTATGATCCGGGTGGTGGCAGCATCAGCAGCTATTCATGGACACAGGACAACGGTCCAAGCCAGGCAACGATCACGCCGATATCCAATACCAATGTGGAAGTGAAAAACCTGATCGGCGGAGTATATACCTTCAGGCTGACAGTGACCGATAACCAGGGCGCAACAGGAACAGCGACGATGACTGTAACCGTTAACGGTACAGCTACACCGCCTCCTCCGACTGGTGGTGGCAATACACCTCCTGTAGCAGTTCCTGGTTCAAACCAGACACTCACGCTGCCAACTAACAGTACGCTCTTACTGGGAAGTGGTTCGTATGACCCGGGCGGATGGATCACTAATTATGCATGGACACAACAAAGCGGTCCGAGTAACGCAACCATGGCTGCTATCTCCAGTACCAATGTTCAGGTTAGCAATTTGATCGCCGGTACTTATGTCTTTAAATTAACTGTAACTGATAATGGCGGAGCTACCGGTTCTGCTACAGTATCAGTAACTGTGAACGGTACCTCAACTCCTCCACCGGTGAATGGAAATAACGCACCCGTAGCAGTTGCAGGCAATGACCAGTGGATCACGCTTCCGGGCACCGCTTACCTGATGGGCGGAGGGTCGTATGACGTAGGCGGATGGATCAGCAGTTTTGCATGGAGTCAGGTGAGCGGTCCAAATCAGGCGACACTTGCCACCATCTCCACAACCAACGTAGAGGCAAAGAACCTGATCGCGGGAACCTATACTTTCCGGTTGACAGTAACAGATAATCAGGGAGCCACAGGCACCTCAACCATGAACGTTTATGTTTATGGAAGCGGAACCTCGGCCAGAACAACATCAACAGTAGAATCTACAGTAGATAATACCGTTTCAACAACCAGCAACAGCCTGGTGCTGTATCCGAACCCCGTGATAACTACCATGACGGTGGAGTTCAGTAATAATCTCACAGGTGACATCCAGATCAATGTGGTCAATTCATCTGGCGCAACAGTTAAAAGTATCAAGTCAACAAAAACATCCACATTCTTTACTCAAAAGGTAAATATGCAGGATGTTACCAAGGGAACTTACGTAGTAGAAGTCATTTTCAGTAATGGCACCAGGTTAACAGGACAAGTGGTCAAGCAATAGCATTCCTGGTATTCGGACTAAGTTAATTAAGGGGAACCCCGACCGGGGTTCCCCTTAATTTTTTAAGTGACTGGAACTCATTAAACCATTTTTGGGAATCTTAATTACAGGTTGATAACGAGGCCCGATGGTATAATTGTTGTTGTTATATAGGGACAAAATCCATTACTATGAAACCGAAAATCTACTATCGTATTTTCTCTACGGCTCCCGCGGATTCTTCTCCGCCACTCACACCCGATCTGTATTTGCAGATGATTCATAAGTATATCAGGGAGTTGACTAACCACCAATTCCACTAGCCGTTTTGTTTGCAGGCTTATCAGCCTGTTGATCTATATCCTTTAAAAACACCAATATGAAAAACCTGTTATTAGGCTTGGGCCTGATAATATCATCGGGCTTATATGCACAACAAATACCCAGATCCTTAACCGCTTCTACCGGTTTATTCGTGGGCTTTTATGAATACAAGCCTGTTGATTACAGTGCCGATCCATCAAAGAAATATCCCCTTATCATATTCCTTCACGGAATAGGTGAGCGCGGAAACGGAACCACCGACCTTCCAAGGATCCTTGCGAATGGTATTCCCAGATACATAAATGCCGGACATAACATGCGCTTTACTTCAATGAGCGGACAGCAGGAAACCTTCCTGGTGCTTTCACCTCAATTGAGCAGCGCGTATGGTTCATGGCAAAACATTTATGTAGAGGAACTGCTGAAGTATGCAAAGCAGAACCTGCGTGTTGACACCAATCGTATCTACCTTACAGGCCTTAGCCTGGGTGGAGGCGGTACGTGGAAATATGCATCTGCTTCACTTGCGAATGCAAAACAGTTCGCGGCCATTGCACCGGTTTGCGGAACCTGTGAGTGGGGGAACATGTGTACTTCCATTGCAGCAGCCAAACTTCCGGTTTGGGCATTCCATGCGCAGGACGACGGAATAGTAGGCGTAGGTTGTACAAATGGCGCGGTTGGAATGATTAACTCCTGTGCGCCTGAAGTTGCGCCAATAATGACAATCTATCCCAACGGTAACCATTATATCTGGGACCGTTCATATGATACTGTTCATAACTGGCATAATCCAAACATGTACGAATGGTTCCTTGGTAACGCAAAAAATCTACCGATAAATAAATTACCGACGGCCAACGCGGGTCCCGATAAAACAATCACGCTGCCACTGAGCAGTGTAGCACTCTCAGGTTCGTTGTCTTCCGATCCCGATGGCAATATCGCGCGGGGAAGCTGGAGAATGATCTCCGGCCCCGGTGGCTGGATACAGGATCCGGGTTCGCTGACCACAACGGCCAATAACCTGAGTCAGGGTATTTATAAATTCGAACTAACCGTAGTGGATAACCGCGCAGGTTGGGCAATGGATACATTGACAGTAACTGTCAATCCCACATATGCCAACATTCCTCCGGTTGCCGCTGCAGGAAACGATGAGATCATTGCAGAACCAAGCGTTACGCTTGACGCAACCTCTTCTTATGATCCTGACGGCTTCATAGCAAACTATACATGGAAACAGGTTGGTGGACCTACAACAGCCGCCATTGGATGCACGACCTGTCCGAACCCCGTAATGTCGGGCCTCGTGAATGGAACCTATGCAGTAGAGCTGGAGGTGATCGACAACCTGGGCGCAACAACAAAAGACACTGTTTATATAACAGAAACGAATGCAGTAGCCCCGGTTGATTTCCTTTATTTCAAAGGCAAGAATATTGGAAAAAACAACATCCTCCAATGGGCTACTGCTAATGAATTCGATAACGAAGGCTTCGAGATCCAGAGAAGCCGGGATGGAAGGGATTACACAACCATTGGGTTTGTAAAAGGCGCGGGCACAGTTACGCAGATAACTGAGTACAGCTTTACCGATGCTGCTGCGCCTCAGCAGGTGAGTTATTACAGGCTGAAGCAGATAGACCTTGACAAACAATACAAACACAGCCGCGTTGTAACTGTAAACAACACCAATAGCAGGCTTAGCCTGGAGTACTATCCGAATCCTGTTATGAACTGGTTGCAGATTCAGCTGCAGTCACCTGACCGTGGACTGACGCGCATACGCATGCTGGGGATGGATGGAAGAGTGTTGAGTGAACAGCAGCTTCACAAAACTCAGGAAGTCTTGAGTACAAAGCTAAGCGTTGAAAGACTGCAGGCAGGAAGTTATGTGATGGAAATAGTTATAGGTGAGTACAGAGAGACGAGGAAAGTATTGAAAAAATAGTGAATTGGATGATTGACAGATCAGCCGGTCATTGAAAAATGATCAGGCTGATCTTTTTTTATCTGAAGGGTTTGTAAAATGAAATGGTGCCAAGCTTCAGCATAGGCTTGTCTCCCGGAGTATCTCCATAGCAATAGATTTCGTCGTACATCGAAAGGTCGTATGCTTCGCGGATACGGTTTACCTTTTCTTCACCATGGCAATTTTTTCCATCGAACCTTCCAGTGAGCTTTGTGCCGTTCACCGCTAACTTCGTAGCCAGGGATTGAACGCCCACCTGCTTTCGCCAAAGCTCACTCCATTGTCCCGGTGAGGCCGATACGATAACTATTTCAGCTCCCAGCTCCTGCAATCTTTTTATCTCCAGCAATGCCTTGGGCCGCAGCAGTCCCGGGAGTACATCTTTCGCAAACGAATCACACCCGCTCTGAAAATCTTGTATGGGCATACCACTGAAAAAATGACGCATGATCCGTTCCTTAGCCGCGTAGTTGGGAATTAATCCGAGCTTCCAGGCTAGTATATAAGGAGCATTCAGCAGGAAACCTGCATAGAACCGCGAACTTCCTTTATGATATTTTATAATTTCAAGCAGTGTGTCCCTGGTAGTAATTGTACCGTCAAAATCAAAAAACGCGATCAGTCTTTTCACATCTTCAGTTTTTTGAACATGAATTCGGGAATGGAGCGGATGATCAGCATGATCCATCTCCAGAACCATTTTACATACACAACATTTTTCTTATTCAGCACTGCATTGTAAACAGTATTCGCAACATCCGCGGGTTGACCCGTCAGTAGTTTCGGAAGCTGAAGGTTTTCTGTCATCCTTGTATAAACAAATCCAGGTTGCACCGTTACAACATGCACACCTTCATGATAAAGGCGGTTGCGAAGCCCGGATAAATACGCAGTGAACCCGGCCTTGGCGCTTCCGTAATGATAATTACTTTGTCTGCCACGCTCACCCGCTACCGAACTTATACCAACGATGGTGCCTTGTTTTTTTTGCGAATAAATATCCGCAACTCTGTCAAGAGCCGAAACCCCGCCCACGTAATTTGTTTGGATGATTCGCGCGGCTTCCTGCCAGTCGGTCCTCGCCTTGTTTGCTTCACCCAGGTAACCAAAAACACAGATCGTGACATCCGGAATGGGGTCAAGTTGTGCAAAGAAGGAAGCATGTGATTGATACTTCAACGCATCGAATTCATGCAGGCTGCATTCAACGCCGTACCGTATCTGAAGATCCGACTGCAAAGCCTGCAGTGATTCGGTTTTACGTGCGGCAAGTTGGATATTGTATTTGTGCGAAGCGAATTTCCTGGAGATAGCTATGGCCATGTCTGAGGTTGCGCCTAATATAAGAGCTGTTGGCATGTAAAAAAATTAGTTTTCGGTCAGCAGTAAACGGTCCGATTGGATCGATCGAAGTTTATTGTCGGGGTTATATTTGTGAATGATGTTTTTGAATTGCTGCAGCCGGGGATATCCGGCCTGTAAAACGCCTGGTTTCATTCGCGCGTCCTTCGACATATAAAGTCTTCCACCATACTTCAATACTATCTGATCCAGTTCATCCAGGAATTCCATTAAACCTTTTCTTACCGGAAAATCCAGCGCGAGCGTATAACCTTCTTTTGGGAATGAAATAAGACTGTCCTGTTTGCCAAAAACTTTCAGCACAGCCAGGAACGATCCCAGACCAGCGTCACTGATTCGTTTCATGATTTCAACAAGCCCATTCCTTGCTTCAAGCGGTAATACGAACTGATATTGAATAAATCCCTTGCTTCCATAACCCCGGTTCCAGTGAAGAATCGCATCCAGTGGATAAAAGAATGGCTCGTACGATACAACATTGTTTATTTCCTTCTTTGTGTTCTTGTGGTAATAAAGAAAGTTGAATGCTTTCACAGTAAATGTGTTCAGTATCCACCAGGGAAGGTTAAAAGGAAAAGTGATCTGCTTTTTTTTAGGAAGTTTCAATGGATCTTTCTTCTTCGATTCATCAAGATCACTCACGGTAGCATGTTCACCGAGTATCAGAATGCTTCTTCCGAAATCTTTCCCTTTTTTAAGACAATCGATCCACGCCACTGAATAGGTGTAATGTTTGTATTCTTCAAACAGGCGTAAAACCTCATCCAGATTCTCCGCCTTCACCTGTTTCTGCCTGATGTAACTGGTCTCGATCTTTTTAAGGCTGAAGCGCACCCGTGTAATGACACCTGTTAGTCCCATCCCACCACAGGTTGCTTCAAAAAGGTCAGTATTGAAAGATGGTGAGCACCGAAGCGTTTCACCATTGCCCAGCAGAATATCCATTTCAAGTACGTGATGCGAAAAGCAACCGTCAACATGGTGGTTCTTTCCATGAACGTCGCTTGCGATCGCACCGCCAACAGTAATGAACTTTGTTCCCGGTGTTACCGGAAGGAACCACCCTTTGGGAACGATCACTTCAAGCACCTGGTCCAGTGTAATACCGCTCTGGCATTCCAGGATCCCATCGCTGGTGTTGAAGGATAGTATCTTGTCGTATTTTAAAGTAGAAACAGTAACATCTGCCAGGGAAGCATCACCATAACAACGGCCGTTACCGCGCGGGATCAGGCTTCCTTCTTTTCTGATAACTTCTTTGAGTTGTTCATCAAACGCAAAGCTCTTTTCATCAGACTCCATCATAGGGTAATTACCCCAGTTTGCTATTTGTTTTTTCATTCGAAGAACGTTTTGTCCCTCAGGTACAATATCACATAAAAGCTCATTATCCAGAGTACCAGGGTGAGTTGTATAAACCGGTCTTTATACAGGATCTCGGTAGGAGAGCCCGATTTCCCTGCCACAAAGGTAATCTGCAAATACCGCATAAGTCCAGCCATTACAAAAACACTGGTATAATATAATCTGTGCGTACCCAGCCTGAGTATGGTCATCTCCGATACGGTGTACATGATATAAGATACAATGATGATCGCGCTGAACAGGCCCAGCAGGGTATTCAGGAAGTCGAGGTTATAACCGGTGATCGACTTGCGCATATTGGTTCCTGTAGCGATCTTAAGCAACATATCATCCCGTCGTTTTGCAATTGCCATGAACAAAGCGAGCAGATAGGTCATGATCATCAGCCATTCCGAAGTATCTACCTCCGAAATGATGGCGCCCGCTTTCACGCGCAGCACAAAGCCAGACGCGAGAATGAGGATGTCAAGGATCGCGATATTCTTCAACCCCATTGAATACGAAAAATTCAGTATGAAATAAATCCCCAGAACGAACAGGAGTTGAAGCGATGTGTCAAGGTAATATCCCAGCGCAAGCGAAGCAAGAAATAAGATAAAGCAGATGATGACGGCTGTTTGTTTTTTCACCTTTCCGGAAGCCAGCGGACGATTTTGTTTAACCGGGTGTTTGCGGTCATCCTCAATATCACGGTAGTCGTTGATGATATAAATACAGCTTGCCAGGAAACTGAAGGTCAGGAAGCCGAGCGCCAGGCTGGCAATGCGGGAAACGTCAAAAAAATTGCCTGCAAAAAAAGAAGGGACGAACAGAAAGAGATTCTTTGCCCAGTCTTTTGGCCGCAACAATAATATATGATCCCGAATCAAGCCCATATCAGGCGCACAAGATAGTCTACAATCGGTTAGGATGCAATATCTTGCGGCAGAGTGGAAAGACTGTGAGAATTAGCCGATTTTGCCAATTAGCCAATAAACCAATTTGTTCCAGGCACCAGTAGTTCCTGGCAGGTTCTTACGGCTTTTTAATTAGCATATTGGCTAATTGGCAAAATTAGCTAATCCATCAACCAACCCCCATGTCGCTAAAGCGCTTATTATCTGTTGGCGAGATCTTCATTATCGTTTTGCTTGCATTGATTCCTGTTTTCGCCAATTTCCCCTACCGGCTGAATATTTTCCTCTCCTGGGAAGGTGCATACCGCATGTATCTCGGTCAGACACCCTATAAGGATTTTGGCGTGCCGGTAGGTTATATGTATTGGGTGATACCGGCCATGTTCTTTAAATTACTGGGGCCGCAACTCATCACGCTTGTAAAAGCGCAGGCGTTCATCAATATTGTCGGCGGCCTCGCATTCCGCTCAATTTTCAGAACACTGCAGATCAATGAAACAATCCGTTTTACAGGAGTGCTGGTTTTTTGCCTTTCGTATTCATTTTTCAATTACTGGCCATGGTATAATCATACCGTTATCATGTACGAACTGGTGGCGCTTGCGTTGCTCATGCAATATCTTTTCGATACCCGAAAACTGCGATGGCTATGGCTGGTATTGTCCGGCGTATTTGTATTCTTTTCATTTTTCACGAAACAGGATGGCGGCGGACTTGCGTTCATCCTCTGCCTTGCGATATTGTTTTATGATGCATTGCGCGAGAAAAAATGGCTGCCACCCATTGTTTTTACGGGTGCGGTAATCATTACCGGACTGGCAATGATACTTCCGGTTTCTGCTTACAATTTTGGTTACTGGTTCAATCATGGTCAGCCTCCGCATACATCCCGGATGTCTGTCACCGATATCATTGGAGAATTCCTGAGCGCGTCGATGTGGTTAAAATTTTATCTGTTTGTAATTGTATTGCTGCTGGTGGCCAGGCTTCAGCAGCGTGGATGGAAAACCATCTGGTCTGGCCGGCAGGAGATGATTCTGATGCTGCTTTCATTGGGCATTCTTGCCGAGGCGGCTATATTCCAGGTAACGAGTTATGTTCCGCTGGATAATAATATCTTCTTCCACAGCTTCGCGATCGTGTACATACTCTATCTGCTTAATTTCTTCTTGCCTGTCCGTTTCGATACATGGAAAGTTGTGATGGTATGTTCGATAGGCGTGCTGCTTTGGTGGAGCCATACCTATTGGCGTTATATGGAACGGTTTGTGTTACGCAGCAAGCCCACCTATGCAACCACCGAATACAAAGGATACAAATACGCAACTGAAGTTAACCGCAATACTTACATGATAAACTTGGACACTACCGACATTCCGCTAACAAACTGGAGAACGGTAAACCTGAAGTCGTTTGAAAAAATACTTGTGCCGGCTCCAACGGCGGAGGGAATTGAACGGTTGATGAAAATGGACCTTGTCAGAAATAACAAGAATTTAAAAGTGCTGAACATGACCGAGCTGACACCCCTTGCAGCTGAAGTGCCGTTTGAGCTGGAGAAGGGTTCGCATTATCCGCTATGGTTTCATAAAGGAGTTGGCATGTTCGATAAGGAAACTGATATGTTTTGCGACAGGATAGAAAAAAAATACTATGACCTTGTATTATTTGAATACATACCTTATCTCAATAATTTTTATCCATATAAAGTGAGAGAGTACCTGGAGAAAAATTACAGAAAAGTCGATTCTTTTGTAGCTCCGAGAAAGCCAACGATGCATGCGTGGGTGGAGGTGTATGTGAGGGGAGGGGAGGAGTTAAAATGAAAAATGTAAAATGAAAAATGTAAAAGTCAAAATGTAAAATGAAAAAGTAAAAATGAAGAGGTCAAAATGAAAAAATTAAATATAAAATGAAAAGGTCAAAAATTTAAAGGTCGACAGATTAAATGTTAATGGGGCACTAAGTTGTAATATGCTACTCTCATTATCATCTTAATTTTTAGTAATTTTTCATTTTACATTTTGACTTTTTCATTTTACATTTTTACTTTTTCATTTTTCATTTTGACTTTTTCTATGACTATAAAAATTCGCGAAGGCCGGGAAAACGATTTTGGCGGAGTTCTTTCTTTAGTTAAAGAACTTGCCGTTTTCCAGGGTATGCCGGAAAAAGTTCTCAACACTGTAGAACAAATGAAGGAAGAGCGTGAATTCTTCCGGTCGCTGGTTGCGGTAAATGAAAATGAAGAGATAGTTGGGATAGCTACTTATTTTTTTGCTTACTACACCTGGGTAGGTAAGTCGCTTTATCTTGACGACCTGTATGTAAAACAGGATTGCCGCGGACATGGCATCGGCTCACAATTGCTGGAGACGATCGTTTCAATTGCCCGCGATCAAAATTGCAAACGCGTACGCTGGCTGGTCTCGGAATGGAATGAGGATGCTATTAAATTTTATGAAAAATGCGGCGTCGAAATCGATCGCGAAGCCTTCGTCTGCGACCTTGATCAATCCGCCATCATCAAGGGCCTCCATTTAAACGGCTAAAATGACTTTAGATAACCCCAAACCCAAAACCCGAGACCGGAAACTCAAAACCCAAAACTCAAAACCCAAAACCCAAAAACTATCCCAATCGAAACTCCCTCAATACTATCCAGTCCCATCGAATACCTTAAAGGCGTTGGCCCCCTTCGGGCCGATATGCTCAAAAAGGAACTGAACATATTTACATTCCGTGATCTGCTGGAACATTTCCCTTACAGGCATGTTGATCGTACCAAAATAAATCTCATCAGCGATATCCGCCCCGATACAGAATACATCCAGATCACAGGAAAGCTGGTTAGCAAAGGAATGATGGGCGAAAGACGCAGCAAGCGCCTGGTAGCCGAACTGCAGGACGCGTCTGGTTATATTGAACTGGTATGGTTCCAGGGCATCAACTGGCTGGAGAGGTCCTTAAAAACAGACGAGCCCTATCTTGTTTATGGCCGCGTAAGTTTTTACAACGGCAAGCCCCAGATCACACATCCCGAAATTGAACTGATCTCTTCACAATCAACAGGTGGAAGAAATTTTCTTGAACCGGTTTATCCAACAACGGAAAAACTGAAATCAAAAGGATTGGGTGGAAGGCAGATCGGCAAGCTGACCTTCACGCTGCTTGAATTACTGGGCGAGAAGGAAGTTCCTGAAAACCTGTCCGCCGGCATCCTCAAAAAAATGAACTTTGTTCCCCGATTCCGCGCATTGCAGCAAGCACATTTCCCAACCTCTTATGCTGAACATGAATCGGCGATCACAAGACTGAAATTTGAAGAGCTGTTCATCGCGCAAATTAGGCTCGGTCTTGTAAGAGCGGAACGGCACCGCTTTTCAAAGGGCGTGAACTTTTCGCAGGTAGGAGAATTGTTCAATACGTTTTACAACAAATATCTTCCGTTTGAGCTAACAGGCGCGCAGAAACGGGTTTTAAAAGAGATCAGAAAGGATACGGGAACAGGACGACAGATGAATCGCCTGCTTCAGGGTGATGTAGGAAGCGGCAAAACAATTGTTGCGTTGCTTTGTTTGTTACTGGCGGCTGACAATGGTTTCCAGGGATGCATGATGGCGCCAACTGAAATACTGGCCCAGCAGCATTATGAAAGCATTACCCGCATGCTGAAGGACATGCCGGTGAAAGTTGAATTGCTCACCGGTTCAACCAGGGCAGCGGAAAAAAAGCGAATACTAAGCGCGCTGAAAGAAGGTAGTGTTCATGTGATCGTTGGAACGCATGCATTGATCGAGGATCCGGTTCAATTCAGGAACCTCGGACTGGCGATAGTTGATGAGCAGCATAGGTTCGGAGTGGCGCAACGTGCAAAACTTTGGGCGAAGTCGGTCATTCCGCCACATATGCTTGTGATGACAGCCACTCCAATTCCACGTACGCTTGCGATGACCGCTTATGGTGATCTCGACTACAGTATAATGGATGAATTGCCACCCAACCGCACTCCTGTTACTACCGTACATCGTACAGAAAGATCACGGCCACAGGTGATGGATTTTATCAGAGCCGAAATTGCAAAAGGACAACAGGCCTACATCATCTTCCCATTGATTGAAGAATCGGAGAAAATGGATTATGAGAACCTGATGAAAGGTTATGAAAATGTGAAAGCTTATTTCCCGGAACCCAAATACTGGATTAGTATGGTTCACGGAAAACAAAAGCCCGACGTGAAGGAAAACAACATGCAACGCTTTGTGAAGAATGATACTCAGATCATGGTGGCCACAACAGTAATTGAAGTGGGGGTTGATGTGCCAAATGCCACTATCATGGTCATTGAAAGCGCGGAAAAATTCGGTTTATCGCAATTACACCAGCTTCGGGGCAGGGTAGGAAGGGGACGGCACAAAAGTTTTTGCATTTTATTAACTGCCACGGGTCTAAGTAAAGAAGCAACTGAGCGTTTACATACAATGTGTTCGACAAACGACGGGTTTCGCATAGCCGAAAAAGACCTCGAGCTGCGTGGACCCGGCGATATAGAAGGCACAAGGCAAAGCGGAATGCTGAATTTCAAACTTGCCAGTATTGTCCAGGATAGAGACCTTTTGCAGGCGGCCCACGAGTGGTCCGACCAGATTCTGGAATCTGATCCTGACCTCTCAGCTCCCGAAAATACACCCCTAAAACACCACCTCAGGTCATTACTTGGTAAAACGGCCTGGAGCAGAATTTCGTAGATAAGAATTAAAGGAAACATTCGTTTCTATTAAGTAAATTGAAAAAAAGAAATCTTGGGCAGGAAGTATTGTATACCCTTCATTCTCTTATTGGTTGCTACCCTGAAGTTAACCGCACAATCCGGCTTCAATAATCTGGAATTTATTGAGAACAAAGGACAGTGGGATAACCGTGTCCGTTTTATGGGCGACCTTAAATCCGGAGCGTTTTATCTGGAAAAGAACGGTTTTACTGTTGTATTGCATAAACCTGAAGACGTTAAGAAGCTTGTTGAACGGAACCATGCAGGACTAACCCCGGTCAAAGGTCAGGGAACGCAACGCTCACCCGGAAATCCGGAATCTCCCGAGGGTGTCCTGACCTCCAGGGACCTGATAGTCCATTCTCATGCCTTCAATATGAGATTTGAAGGAGGGGCCGCCCAACCCGATATCGTACCCGAAAAAAAGATGCCGGGTTATAACAATTACATCCTCGGAAATGATCCTTCCAAATGGGCTACAGAATGCCAGGTTTACCAGGCAGTGGTTTACAGGAACGTATATCCGAACATTGACGTTCGTTATTATACAGAATCAGGACAGTTAAAATACGACCTCATTGTACGGCCAGGTGGCGACGTTGAGAAGATCGCCCTGAAATACGATGGGGTGGATAAATTATCGGTGAAGAACGGAGAATTACTCATCAAAACTTCTGTTGGAGAAGTAAAGGAATTGTATCCGTATTCATATCAGTTTAATGGAAAGTCAAGAAATCCGGTTGAATGTAATTACCAGCTTACCGGCAACACAGTAAAATTCAAATTGAAGGGATACGACAAAAGCGCAGTGCTGGTGATCGACCCCACGCTAATTTTTTCTTCTTTTACCGGATCTACCCAAAACCAGTTTGGCTTTACTGCTACTCCTGGTCCCGATGGAAGTCTTTTTTCCGGAGGAATTGTATTTGGGCAGGGATTTCCGGTCAGCCCCGGCGCTTACCAGACCAACTATACACCAGGCGGTTCAGCCAGGGTTGATATGGGCATATTCAAATTCAATTCAACCGGCACAAACAGGGTTTATGCAACCTACCTTGGGGGCAATAACGACGATTTTCCACACAGCCTGATTGCCGATCCGCAGGGAAACCTGATCATTCTTGGAAGAAGCTATTCTGAAGGAAGTTTTCCCGGCACATTGGTTGGTGCGGGTGGCGGCGGAGATATTGTGGTGACTAAACTCAACGCTGCCGGAACAGGATTGATCGGTTCACTCCGCATCGGAGGTTCAGCCCTTGACGGTGTGAATATGGAAGACCAGCAGCGCGGAACTTTAAAAGCTATTTCCATCCTTCGCAATTACGGCGATGACTCGCGCAGCGAAGTGGTGACCGACAATAACGGATTCATTTATGTGGCTGCTCAAACGCAGTCAGCCGGTACATTCCCCATTCTGCCATCGCCAGGTGCAGTTTTCCAGCAAACGTTCGGGGGCGGCACACAGGATGCAGTCGTCATCAAAATTGATCCGAATGTTTCTTCCGTACTTTTCAGCAGCTATCTCGGCGGCAACGGCAATGATGGAGCATTCGGAATTAAAGTGCATCCGCAGAACGGTAATATCTATGTAGTTGGCGCAACTTCCAGTAATAACCTTCCTGATGTTGCGGGAACCATTGGCACTTCATTCAGTGGCGGAGATTGTGACGGATTCGTGAGCATCATTTCAAATGACGGAAGCACCCGTCTCAAATCAACTTATTTAGGAACCGCTGCGGTTGATGTGGTGTATGCGGTTCAGTTCGACAACTTTGGTTTTCCCTATGTAATGGGAATAACGAGGGGCACCTGGCCTGTGGTGAATGCAACCTACAGCAACCCTAATTCAAAACAGTTCATTTCAAAATTGCAGCCCGACCTATCGGCTTATGCATATTCAACCGTATTTGGCAGTGGCTCAGCCAGGCCAAACATCTCACCGGTAGCTTTCCTGGTCGACCGTTGCGAAAATGTTTACGCTTCAGGTTGGGGTGGATGGATAGATGATGAGAGCAATGACCCTTACGGATTAGATGGAACTTCCGGAATGCCGGTAACATCCGATGCCATCAAACCGAGTACCGACAATCGCGATTTTTATTTCATCGTGATTGAGAGAAATGCTACCTCATTGCTGTATGGTTCCTTTTTTGGACAGAACGGTGGAGAGGGCGAGCACGTAGACGGGGGTACCAGCCGGTTCGACAGGCAGGGAGCGATCTACCAGGCGATTTGCGCGAACTGCTTCCCTCAAAGCAAGGCGCCGACAACTCCGTATCCAACTACGCCGGGGGTATGGGCTCCAACTAATCTCAGTGGTGACCGGTGCGACCTTGCAGCGTTGAAAATATCTTTCAATTTTTCGGGAGTGGAAGCTGCGCCGAAGGCGTCCATTAATGGAGTTGGCGATACATCGGGTTGTGTTCCGATGACGGTCGACTTCAGCGATACCCTGCAGCTTGGCAAGACCTACGAATGGGATTTTAATGGCGATGGTGTAACCGATCAGATCACCACAACACCAGGAGCAAGTTTTACTTTTAATACTGTTGGCAGTTATCGGGTACGACTGATAACTGTTGATTCAACAACCTGTAATATCCGCGATACAGCCTTTGTTACTGTGAGGGCAAGGAATGATGAAGCACTTCTTGATTTTCTTGCACAAAAGCAGGGCGCATGCGAATCGCTGGAGTATCAGTTCTCCAATTTATCTGTTCCCCCTGCAGGCAAGCCATTCGGCAACCGTTCATTTATATGGGATTTCGGAGATAATACACCAAAGGTAACCACCGGTCCTCTTCCGGTAAATCATACCTACGCCAATCCGGGCACCTATGTGGTCAGGTTGATCCTGGTCGATACCAACTATTGCAATGCCCCGGATACGGTGGAGAAGGAACTCAGGATCGCTCCATTGGTGGATGCGAGAATACTTACACCGGCAAATGGTTGCGTTCCGTACGCTGCCGAATTCCGGAATGTATCTCTGGCAGGCCAGCAATTCTTCTGGGATTTCGGTGACGGCAATACATCAACTGCTGTTAGTCCGACGCATCTTTATACTGTAACGGGAACCTATACGGTAAAACTTGTTGCAATTGACTCAGCCACCTGTAACATCATTGATTCAACCGAGACCACAGTAACCGTGAACCCGGTTCCGACAGCTGCATTTACAAGTGCACCTGTCCCCGCGCAGGAAAATACACCAACAACGTTTTTTAATAATTCGATTGGCGGAAGCAGGTACAAATGGTTATTTGGCGACGGTGATTCAGCCATCCGCACTACCATGGATACTGTGATGCATCAGTACATAGCAACGGGTACATACAATGCCTGCCTGATCACCATCAATCAGTTCGGCTGTCCCGATACAGTTTGCAATCCGGTAGAAGCAGTTATAAAACCGCTGCTGGATGTGCCGAACGCGTTTACGCCAGGCCGCCCTGGAAGCAGGGGTAAAAACCACACCATAAGGCCCGAAGGTTTTGGTATGAGCAAGGTGATGTTCAGGATCTACAACCGGTGGGGACAAAAAGTATTTGAAACCACCGATGCGCGGAGGGGCTGGGATGGAACTTTTAAGGGAGTGCTGCAGCCGATGGATGTTTACGTTTATACATTGGAGGTAGAATTTTCGGATGGAACAAGAACCAGCCGGAAAGGCGATATAACATTGATAAGGTAAGAATAAAATACAGGGTTGCGTAACAACAATCCTATACTAAAATCAAAGATCAGCGTGGAGGACGATTCATATGAGAGCAAGTAAATTAACAGGAACAATGGTATGCCTGCTGATGACAATCGCTGCAGCAGGCCAGGATCTGCATTTTTCTCAATGGTTCAATTCACCCCTGACCACCAATCCTGCTAACACTGGATTTATTCCTGATGCCGATTACAGGATTGGTGCCAATTACAGGAACCAGTATTCTACTGTCATGACCGTGCCTTATAAGACCATGAGCATTTTTGCCGATGCGCAGGTCATGCGAAACCGCATCGAGAACGGTTGGCTGGGTGTAGGTGGTGTTATATTGAGGGACGTGGCAGGATCCGGCAAGCTCACTTCAACAAAAATTTATGGTTCCGCTGCCTATCACCAGATGCTGGGACTTAGCAGCCTCCTTACATTCGGATTAAACGCAGGATGGGTAAGCAAACGAATCAATACCGCTGATCTGAAATTTCCAGACCAGTTTGATGGAAAATTCTTCGACAATACATTACCAAGTGATGTGATACTTGACAACCCTGGCGTGAATTATCTTGACGTGCAGGTGGGAATGAACTACGCTTACTTTCCAACAGAAAATATTTATGTTAACGGAGGTTTGTCGGTTCACCACCTGAACAGGCCGCGCGAGTCGTTCTTCACTGTAGATCCGCAGGGAGTTGATTCAAGGATCTCACCCCGTTATATTGCATTTGCGAACGCAAGTATCAAACTGAATGAGCAGGTGATTGTGAATCCGATGGCGTATTATACCCAGCAGGCAAAGGCTTCAGAGCTGGTAGGCGGCGCAACGCTTCAGTACAATTTGTCGGGCGATGGCGAAACACAACTGGTGGGTGGATTATTTGTACGACCTGGCGACGCATTTGTGCCGATGGTTGGATTCATCTGGAAAAACGTTCGACTTACTTTTTCATACGATGCTACCACTTCAGGTCTGAAAAATTATAATGGCGGCCGCGGAGCTTACGAATTCTCAATCCTTCAACATGGATTTTATCCCGAGAACGTTGGAAGCCTGAGACAATACATGTGCCCGACGTTTAGTAAGTAATTAGCCAATTTTGCCAATAATCCAATAAGCAAATTATTCCAAAGAAGATAGTTGCAATTGACAAAAAGAGAAAGCCCTCACAATATGTGCAGGGGCTTTTTCATTTCTACAACCCAATTAGCATATTTGCTTATTGGCAAAATTGGCTAATTATTCTATTAATCCTCAAATCCTCAAATCCCCAAATTCCCCTTATCCGTTATCTTTGCGCAAATACCAGTAAATGGAAACCCTGGAGGTAAAAAAGCTGCTGTCCGACAATCATATTTCCGCATTCGCCCGGATCGTTGGCGAACAAAATGTGTTGCTCGACGATGAATCCCTGGACAAATACGCGCATGACGAAACAGAAGATCTTTATTTTCTGCCGGAAGTAGTTGTAAAGCCAGCATCGGCCCAGGAGATCAGTGCGATTCTCCGGATCTGTAACGATCATAAAATTCCGGTTACTCCAAGAGGCGCGGGCACAGGGCTGAGTGGCGGCGCTCTTCCTTATCTGGGGGGTGTGGTTATTTCTACAGAACGGCTCAACAATATTATACAGGTAGACGAAAGAAACCTGCAGGTTACTACTGAACCCGGTGTGATTACAGAAGTGCTTCAGGATGCGGTAAAGGAGAAAGGATTGTTCTATCCTCCCGATCCAAGCAGTCGCGGTTCCTGCTTCATCGGCGGAAATATTGCTGAGAACAGCGGTGGTCCGAAAGCAGTTAAATATGGCGTGGTAAAGGATTATGTGCTCAATCTTGAAATGGTGTTACCTACCGGAGAGATCATCTGGACAGGCGCAAACGTATTGAAGAATGCAACGGGTTACAATCTCACTCAACTGGTGGTTGGAAGTGAAGGAACATTGGGGATTGTTACCAAGATCGTACTCAGACTCATTCCCCTTCCAAAATACGACCTACTGATGCTGGTGCCGTTCGGTTCGGCCGAAAACGCCTGCGCAGCGGTCAGCGCCATCTTCAGGGCGGGATATACACCGTCGGCCCTTGAGTTCATGGAGCGGGACGCGCTGGAATGGGTAATGAAATTTGTTGACAGCAGCAGTGTTTCCATCGAAGATAACGTTCAGGCTCACCTGCTGATTGAAGTTGACGGCAATCATTCTGAAGTGCTGATGCAGGAGATGGAAGCCATCGCCGATCTGATGACGCAGTTTGACTGCGGTGAAATTTTATTTGCCGAAGACGCGCAGCAGAAAGCAGAACTGTGGAAGCTTCGCCGGCGTGTTGGCGAAGCGGTGAAGTCGCACTCGGTTTACAAAGAAGAAGATACCGTGGTGCCAAGGGCTGAACTCCCGGTATTATTAAAAGGTGTGAAGGACATTGGAAAAAAATATGGATTTCATTCTGTTTGCTACGGACATGCGGGAGATGGTAACCTGCACGTAAATATCATCAAGGGTGATCTTACCGAAGAACAATGGAATGGTTCATTGAAAACCGGTATCCGCGAGATATTTGAACTGGTTCGTCAACTGGGCGGTACCATCAGTGGCGAGCATGGAATTGGCCTGGTGCAGAAGGAATACATGAATATCATATTCGATGAAACCCAGATGCGTCTGATGCGTGAGATCAAAAACATCTTCGACCCGAACGGAATACTTAATAAAGGAAAGATTTTTGAGTAATTAGCCAATTTTGCCAATTAGCCAATAAGCCAATGAATTTTAACGTAAATCATATTGATTAAAATTTTTAACTGCTACTGCATTTGCTAATTTGCTTATTGGCTTAATTGGCTAATTAAAACTTCATCTATGTTACGTAAACTCATGATCCTTTCATTTTTAATCGGTGGCCTTGCATGGCAGGTCAGTGCCCAGGATGAAAAGGAGGAACCCGCAGAGAATGAAAAGAAGTTTAAGAAAGAGAACCTTTTCTTTGGTGGAAATTTTGGGTTCGGGTTTGGCAGCGGTTATACGCTCATCAATATATCGCCACAGGTTGGTTACCGCTTCAATAAATATCTTGCGGCGGGCACCGGTATCAATTTTATCTATTCAAGCTCGAAGTTTTTTGGTTTTAAGGAAAATTATGGAGTGGCCGGACTGAATATTTTCGGGCGTTTTTATCCAATTGAACAGATCCTGTTGCAGGTTCAACCCGAACTGAATTATACCTGGGGCAAACAGATAATCGATGGGGGAGGAGAATATACCATCGATGGAAAATTTGTGCCTTCGTTATTAGTGGGTGCCGGTGCGTCCATTCCGCTGGGTGGCCGTGGCGCAATGATCGTCATGCTTCAGTACGATGTTTTGCAACAGCCCAGGAACCCTTATGGCCGCAATGCCTTCGTGACCATTGGATTCAATTTCTAGATCAGCTGATCTTGTTGAATATTTCGATGGGAGTTTTGCAGAATATGAGACGATCTTCCAGCGACTCATACAGGAATCCTTCTTTTTCAAGACTTTTAAGATGATGGATCAGGTGGGTATAAAAACCTCCTGAATTAAGCAGGTATATCTTCTTATCATGGATCTTCAGCTGGTTCCAGGTCAGCATTTCGAAGATCTCATCGAGCGTTCCGAAACCGCCAGGCAAAACGATCGCGGCATCACAGAGGTCGTACATCATTTTTTTGCGACTGTGCATGTCCGGCATAATGGTCAGTTCCGTAAGGTTCTTATGCTGTGCTTCCCATTCCATCAGTACTTTAGGGATTACACCTATCACTTTCCCTTCATTTTTCAAAACTTCATCTGCCACAACTCCCATTAATCCATTTCCCCCGCCTCCAAACACCAGTTTGAGTCCGAGTACGGCAATTAGTTTTCCAAGTTCTGCTGCGTGCTGCGCATATAACGGATTGTTGCCTGATCTGGATCCACAAAATACGGCCACTGATTGAATCTCCATAAAATGCTCCTGTCCAAACAAAGGGAATACAATTTTTTATATCTTCAAAACTTATTAGTTCACATCGGCATGCTTGAAATTCTCTCAACTGCCAGATGAGAATGAAGGTGACTCCAAAATAAATCGCGATGTCTGCAACCATTCTCTTTTCATTTGTTATTGGTTATTTCATACTGCTGCTTGCTGTAGCTTACTACACTTCCAGGAATTCAAACAACGATTCGTTTTTCATTGGTAACCGGAGTTCCAACTGGATGCTGGTGGCCTTTGGAATGATCGGCACATCACTATCGGGTGTGACCTTTGTGTCTGTTCCGGGAACAGTGGGCGACTATGCGGGAACATCTTTCAAGGCGTTTGCATATTTCCAGGTAGTGATCGGTTATTTCATTGGTTATTTCGTCATCGCATTTGTGTTACTGCCGCTTTACTATAAGATGAACCTTACATCGATTTACAATTACCTCCAGAAAAGATTTGGAAATATCTCTTATAAGACCGGTTCTCTTTTTTTCATTCTGTCACGCACAGTAGGAGCCACAGCACGGCTATACCTGGTGATATTTGTTCTGCAGGAATTCATACTGGCAAGCCTCGGAGTGCCATTCATTGTAACCACGCTCGTGATATTGCTGATGATATTGCTGTATACGTTCGAAGGCGGGGTTAAAACGATTGTGTATACCGATACGCTTCAGACTAGCTTCATGCTGCTGGGACTTATCGTGTGCGTTATTTATATCCTCAACAACCTTGATCTTTCGTTCGGTACCGCAATGCAGACCCTGACCGATAGAGGCTATGCGTCCGTTTTTAATACCGATGTGAACAGCCGCGGATTTTTTCTGAAACAGATCATCGGAGGCATGTTCATTACAATTGCCATGACAGGCCTTGACCAGGAAATGATGCAGAAGAATATCAGTGTCAAAAATCTCAGGGACTCACAGAAGAACATGATCAGCTTCAACTTCATCATCGTTGTTGTTAACTTCTTATTCCTCCTGCTTGGCGGGTTGTTATACCTGTATGCTATTAATAACGGGGCCGAATACCAGCAGGTGACTGTCAATGGCGCCGCCAAATGGCAACTTGTACAGGAAAACAGGAACATCATCGGAGACGCGCTCTTTCCAACGCTGGCATTGCAGATGATGCCCCAGGCCATTTCGATAATATTCATCATAGCGCTTATATCGGCGCTCTTCCCCAGCGCCGATGGGGCGTTAACCGCGTTGACCTCGTCTTTTTGTATCGATATCCTTGGACTCAAGCGCCGTGAAGACCTCAACGAAAAACAACGGAAGCGCATACGCCTTACCGTTCACCTTGCATTTACACTGGTATTCATGCTTTGTATCCTGATCTTTAAAAGCATTGGTGACCGGTCGATAATCGACCGGATCCTTGACCTCGCGGGGTATACATACGGGCCGTTACTGGGACTATTCTCGTTTGGGATTTTCACACGCAGAAGCCTGCCCAACAACTACCTGGTTACGGCGATCTGCCTGGCAGCGCCTTTTATCTGCATCTTTATCAGCCAGAATGCATCTTCATGGTTTGGCGGTTACCAGATCGGTATTGAGCTGTTGCTCATCAATGGTATCATCACCTTCCTTGGCCTCCTCCTGATCAGTAAAAAACAGTCGTCCGCGCAAACTAAAACTGAGGCTTAAACGTTTTATATATACGCCATCCGGCAGTTGCATTTTTCAATGCACAACAGGATGGCTTTGCTGTCTAATCCTAACCCCCATACCATGAACGATACCATCAGGATCTCCAAACAGCGCCGGTGGGCTGAATCCAAAGCACATTCCAGTTGGCAGATTTTTAAGATAATGGCCGAATTCGTCGACGGCTTTGAAGCCCTCGCGAAACTGGGCCCGTGTATTTCAGTTTTTGGTTCGGCAAGAACAGAACCAGGCCAGCCTTTTTATACGCTGGCGGTTGAAATTTCAAAACGACTGGCAGAAGAAGGTTTCGGTATTATTTCAGGAGGCGGACCCGGTATCATGGAAGCCGCAAATAAAGGAGCACAGCTTGGCGGAGGTCATTCTGTAGGTCTGAATATTGAACTCCCTTTTGAACAGCATTCAAATCCATATGTGGATCGTGATGCCAACCTGCACTTTGATTACTTCTTTGTCAGAAAGGTGATGTTTACCAAATACTCGCAGGGATTCGTCATGATGCCCGGAGGATTTGGTACCATGGACGAGTTTTTTGAAGTGGCAACCCTTATTCAAACGGGCAAAATGAGCCAGGTGCCACTGATACTTGTTGGGTCGGAATACTGGGGCGGACTTGTTGCATGGATGAATGAAACCATGTTCCAGCAAAATGGCAATATTTCAGCTGGTGACCTCAACCTGCTCAAGATTGCAGATACTCCCGAAGAAGTTGCGGCGCATGTGCTGAGCTTTTACAGTCAGCATTCCCTGCAGCCTAATTTTTAAGGCAGTTTCAAAATAATTGGACTCATTGTGGCTTTATCCTTCAATCCATGATATTTTTGCATTCATGGACCTCATAAATCCGTATGCTCAGCAATATGCTGAGAGGTTTACATCACCTTCCGATCCACTATTGCAGGAAATAGAGCGGCATACGCTTGATACGCACCCACATGCCCAGATGCTTAGCGGGCACTTACAGGGTAAATTCCTTGAATTCATCAGCCTCATGGTACGACCATTAAAGATCCTTGAAATAGGGACTTTTACAGGGTTCAGCGCACTTTGTTTGTTAAAAGGCTTACAGCCAGGGGGTAAACTGCATACGATAGAGTTAAGAGAGGAAGATGCGGCCGTTGCCAGGGAAAATTTTCACAAAGCAAAAGCAAATGATAGAATAATTTTACACGTAGGTAATGCGTTGAATATCATCCCCACGATAGGGGAAACCTGGGACCTGGTTTTTATTGATGCCGACAAGGTGGGTTATAAGCAGTATTACGACCTTGTTTTACCAAGCGTTAACAGGAATGGTTTTATTTTGGCAGATAATGTGCTCTTCCATGGGGAGGTGCTTGAGAATCCGGTATCAGGTAAGAATGGCATAGCTATTCACGATTTCAACCAGTATGTACAGCAGGATGAACGGGTTGAGCAGGTAATGGTTACCATTCGCGACGGAGTGATGATTATACGCAAAAAATAAAAAAGTACTAATGATTGTAAGATCTGCAATTGCTTGCTTGCTGATAATTGCTACCACATTTGCACATGCGCAACCGCGTCCTTTTGTGATAGAGTACATCAACACGTACAAGGCGCTTGCCATTAGTGAAATGCACCGTACAGGAATACCCGCGGCCATTAAGCTTGCCCAGGGCATACATGAAACAGACGCCGGTAACAGTGAACTTGTCAGAAAATCAAACAATCACTTTGGTATCAAATGCAAAAGCACATGGACGGGTGCCAAAGTTTATCATGACGACGATGCAAGAGGGGAATGTTTCCGCAGTTACTCTTCTCCCAACGACTCCTACATGGACCATTCCAATTTCCTGAAAGGCAGTCCGCGTTACGCTTCACTGTTTCAACTGGACCCTACTGATTACGAAGGCTGGGCATACGGACTTAAAAAAGCAGGATACGCAACCAATATAAAATACTCGCAAATACTTATTCGGATCATCAATGAATATCACCTCCAGGAGTATACGCTGATTGCAATGGGTAAGATGAGACCAGAGGACGAAACACTGGCAAAAGAAACCAGCCCGATCGTTTTGCCGGAGCAGGTAAAGATTGAAACAACAACCGAAGCTGCTGAAAAACCTATAGCAATAACCCAGACACCTGATTATCCCGAAGGTGAATTCAGGATCAACGATACCAGGGTTGTGTTTGCAAAACCAGGCACTTCACTGCTCAGCATTGCTGAACAATTTGATGTTTCGCTGAAACGCCTGATGGATTTTAATGAACTGAATGAAGAGAATATCCTTCCCGGAGGTCAGCTTGTTTACCTTCAGCGGAAGCGAAAGTCGGGTCAAAACGAATTTCATACCGTACAGCCGGGCGAATCGGTTTATGTTATCAGCCAGCTTCAGGGCATCAGAATGGAAACACTGCTGCATTACAACCATCTGGCACGCGGCATGCAGCCTGCTATTGGAGAAAAGCTATACCTGAAAGGATCTGCCCCTAACAGACCAATGCTGGCCGACGCGAACAAACCATCACCCGCTATTTCTCCGACCGTTAAAAATGTTTCGCAGGAAATTTATTATACTACCCATGTCGTGCAAACGAAAGAAACTTTATTCGCCATTTCAAAAAAATATGGTGTTCCTGTTGAAAAGCTGAAGCAATGGAATAATTTAGATAATTACGACCTGCGAACAGGGCAGGAGTTGATTATCTATAAAAACTGATAAATGTCTGTTATCCGCGTTCACGACAAAAGCTTCGAACCATATCTGACTTCAGGCGAAGTGCAGCAGGCAATAAAAAGACTGGCGGGTGAGATCAACAGGGATTATGAAGGCAAACGTCCCCTGTTCATTGCGGTGCTTAACGGCGCATTCATGTTCGCATCTGATTTGTTCAAGGGACTTACAATCGAAGCAGAAATCTGTTTTATAAAGCTTGCCTCTTATAAGGGAACCAAATCAACAGGAAGAGTGCTGACTGCAATAGGCCTTGATGCTGACCTGTACCATCGGCACGTGATCATAGTTGAAGATATAGTCGATACAGGGAAAACACTCACACAGTTTCTTCCCCAGCTCTCACACCAGCAACCGGCTTCCATAAAAATCTGTGCGTTGCTGCACAAGCCGGAAGCTACAGTGAATCCTGTAGACATAGATTACCTGGGCTTTACAATTCCGAACAAGTTTGTGGTTGGTTACGGGCTTGATTATGATGGCCTCGGAAGGAATATCCCGGAGATTTATAAACTGGTGGAACAGAAGTGAGCCTCCGCATTTAGCCTGTTGTCCGTTCCAGAATTGGTAATTAATAGCGTATCTTACATTTAACACCCGAACGGCTATCAGGACCTAACGGCTTTCAGGCATTCAGCGTATATAATTAAAATTAATTGGGAAGCTAAACGTTAGATTCTTAACCAAATATATCGGTTGAAAACTGGACTTGCCATAGTCTTCTTATTATTCAGTACATCTGCGTTTTCACAATACTACCTGCGGGGAGAAGTGAAGGACGACCGGAACACACCCCTGCCTAACGTAAAGATCCTGCTTCACTCCAATGGATACGTTTATTATTCGGGCAGTACGGGCGGATTTGGAATCATGCTTCATGGACTGAAGGATTCAATCACTTTTATGCTGGACGGCTATCAGCCCCATTCATCAATAATGGATGCCCGGAATTATCAGAATGTAATTCTGAAACCTCTTTATTCCGCCGCGACCGTTCAGAAAAAGAAGCTGCTTTCATTTACAAAGAATCTGAAGATGGATGACTGGCGCGGTTGGTCGGTAGGCGGGGAAACCTACAGCTCCCTCATCGAAAATGAATTCGTGGCTGCTAAAAAATTCCCGGAAACGGGCTTCGCCATTAATATCGACAAGGCCTCATACAGCAATGTGCGGCGATTTTTAAAAATGCAGACTACTGTTCCACCCGATGCTGTTCGCATTGAAGAGATGCTCAATTATTTCAACTTCGGTTATGAAGACCCTCCAAAGGACAGTGTATTTCATTTGCAGTCCATGGTATCTGATTGTCCCTGGAATCCTGAGCATCAGTTGTTATTCCTGCAGGTTTCGGCAAGGAAAGTTGACCTTGAAAAGGTTCCACCTACAAACCTTGTTTTTCTAATCGATGTTTCCGGCTCAATGGATATGCCGAACAGGTTACCACTTTTAAAATCCGCGTTCAAGCTGCTGGTAAATAATCTGCGAGATAAGGATACAGTTTCAATTGTAGTTTATGGCAGTACCGTTGGGATAATGCTGCCACCCACTTCGGGGCGGGAGAAAGAAAAGATTACAAAAGTTATAGAAGACCTGAGTCCCGGTGGTTCAACTCCGGGTGAGTCGGGTATCAGGACCGCTTACCGTCTTGCCAAAGCGCAATACATAAAAGGAGGCAATAACCGTGTGATCCTGGCAACTGATGGTGATTTCAATGTAGGGCAGGCAACGGAGGAAGAATTGGAGAAACTGATCACTCAGCACCAGCAATCCGGGATTTACCTCACCTGTCTTGGTGTTGGCATGGGTAATTACAAAGATTCCAAACTGGAAGTGCTTGCACGAAAGGGCAACGGTAATTTCGCCTATCTCGACGATGAAAAGGAGGCCGAAAAAGTTTTGGTGAAAGAGCTTACACAAACGCTCTATACGGTTGCCGATGATGCATACCTCGATATAAAATTCAATTCGCAACTCGTAAAAGAATACAGGCTGATTGGCTTCGATAATAAACTGAAAGCGCTGGTTGATTCGGTCAATGAACTGGAAGGCGGTGAAATTGGTTCAGGTCATTCGTTGATGACCATCCTGGAATTTGAACCAGCGCTGAATGCCGATGTGCGATTTGAAGGCAGGCTGGCTGATGTAAATATCCGCTACCGCATGCCCGAAGATAGCGTGCTCAGAAATGCTTTATATACCTGCACATACAATCCTGTCGATTTTAAAGACCTGCCCCACTGTCACCGTTTTGCCGCATCGGTAGTTATGTTTGGAGGCTTACTGAAAACCTCGCGCTATTTTAAAAATATAAGCTGGAACGATGCATTGATCATCGCAAACCAGAGTTATGATCCAAAGGATGCAGTACAGAAAGAAATGGTAGACCTCATTGAAAAGGCCAAACGCATCTACGGCAAAGATAAAAAGAGAAAAAAAAACGAAAGTTGAGTCCTGACGGGTCTCCGCGGTAATAGAATCTGGATTGACTTTTGTTCATTCCTTAACTTCATCAAAATTATCAGCATGAAAAAAATCTACCTGAGTGTGTTTACAGTCCTGTCCTTCTATTTTGTTTCCGCGCAAACCGAACAGGGCAACTGGCTCGTCGGTGGCAATTTCAATTTGAGCACTGTCAGTAACAATACCAGCATTGGCTTGAATCCAACCGCCGGTTATTTTGTGATGAACAATCTTGCTGTAGGAGGCACCGTAACGCTTATGTATGATAAGCTTGGAGAGAACAGCTCTACAACTTTCGGTCTCGGCCCCATGGTGAGGTATTATTTCGGCAAAAGCAATATCCGCCCGTTCGTAGATGGTGAAATGAGTTTTATTTCTGAGAAATTTAAATATCCCGGCGGAACGAATACAGAGAATGGCGTAGGTTATTTCCTTGGAATGGGACTGGCGCTCTTCCTCAACGAGAATGTTGCGCTGGAAACGCTCGCCGGGTACACGCATACCAATATCAGCGAAGGAAGCAAAGACGGCGGATTTGCCATGCGAATCGGCTTCCAGGTTTATCTGAATTCCAGAAGATCAGTTGAAAATTTAAGGAACACTGACTAGTGTCTTAATTGAACATATCACTAATCTTAACCAGGCACCTCACATTCCTTAACTGAACATTTCCCGCACTTTGTCGAAAAAGCTGCGTTCGTTCTTATCAGGATTGGGCTTGAAGTTAGGAGAAGCGCTGAGTTTGTCGAGCATTGCTTTTTCTTCTGCTGTAACATTCTGTGGCGTCCATACATTCACGTGAATAAGCTGATCGCCTTTTTCATAACTGTTCACAGCAGGGAAGCCTTTGCCTTTAAGCCTGAATATTTTTCCGCTTTGAGTTCCCGGTGGGATCTTGATCTTGGCCCTTCCGTCAATGGTAGGCACCTCTGACTGAGTTCCAAAAACCGCGTCGGGGAATGAGAGATGCAGTTCATATGCTACATTGAGGCCGTCCCGAACCAATTCCGGATGTGCCTCTTCTTCTATCAGTACAATGAGGTCGCCCGCAGCGCCACCGCGTTCACCTGCATTGCCTTTTCCCCCAACATTCAGTTGCATGCCTTCCTGAACGCCTGCCGGAATATCGATCGTCACTGTCTCATCGCTGAATGTGCGGCCTTCGCCTTTGCACGAACCGCACTTTGCCGTGATCACCGATCCTTCGCCATTGCAGGTAGGACATGTTGTTACTGTCTGCATCTGGCCAAGGAATGTATTGGTCACTCTCCTTACCTGTCCGCTGCCGCCGCAGGATCCGCATGTTTGTACGCTTCCCTTATCTTTTGCGCCGCTTCCGCTGCAGGTTGTGCAGGGTACATATTTTTTGACCTTGATGCTTTTTGTAACACCTTTTGCAACTTCTTCAAAATTCAGTTTGAGCTTGATCCGGAGCGTGCTTCCCCTGACGCCGCGTGCGCGTTGTCCGCCTCTGGTCCGCGTACCTGCCTGCCCGCCGAAAAAGCTGCCAAAGATATCTTCGCCAAAGATGTCACCAAACTGGCTGAAGATATCTTCCATGTTCATGTTGGCGCCACCTCCAAATCCACGTCCATTTCCGCTAACGCCCGCATGTCCGAACCGATCGTATTGCGCCCGCTTGTCAGTATCGCTTAATATCTCGTAAGCCTCAGCGGCTTCCTTGAATTTATCTTCGGCCGACTTATCACCAGGGTTACGGTCGGGGTGATATTGCATGGCCACCTTCCTGTAAGCCTTCTTGATCTCGTCCTGCGAGGAGCCTTTTGCAACACCCAGTATTTCGTAATAGTCTCTTTTTGCCATAATGGTTAGTTACTCGATTCTTTACTTACCCACAACAACTTTTGCGAACCTGATGATCTTATCGTTGAGATAATATCCTTTTTGTACTTCATCAACTACCTTTCCTTTCATATCCGGTGATACCGGAACTTCAGTAACGGCTTCGTGCAGATCGGGATTAAAATCCTGACCGATGCTTTCCATAGGTTTAAGCCCCTTTGCGAACAAAGTATTGCGAAGCTTGTTGAACACCAGCACAACGCCTTCTTTGGTGGAATTGTTATCGGTTGCTTTGTCAATTTGTTGCTGCGCGCGTTCGCAATCGTCCAGCACATCCAGCAAAGAAACGATCACGTCTTTTCCGGCCGTCTGAATCAGTTCCAGCCGCTCGCGGGCATTCCGTTTCCGGAAGTTATCGAACTCCGCAACCTGCCGCAGGTATTTTTCCCTGAACTCGGTGACGGCTCCCTTCAGTTTTTCTATTTCCTGCTGGCTGCTCTCGTCACTACTGTCATCCGACCCTGTAGTATTGTCAAGTACTGTATCCTGATCCAAAGCGCCTTCTGCTTCGGGCTGACCTGAATTTTCCATTATCTCTTTTTCCGTCATAGCTCATTGAAAATTAAGTGCGAAAATAAGGTAGTCAAATGTTTTGCCAAGAGAGGGTTTGCAGCCAAATTGGCGGTTACGGGTTTTGGGTTTTGGGTTTCTGGTTTCGGGTTTCTGGTTTCGGGTTTCGGGTTTTCCAAAGACGGGGTTGGTTGGGGGTTTTGAGTTTTGGGTTTTGGGTTTTGGGTTTTCCAAAGGACAGGTTCGAGGTATGGTGGTAATTAAAAAAGTTTGAAAATGGAGTGTAAGCGGACTTAACTGTAATATTTGTGGGATGTCCGAAGACCCAGTTGGCAGTGTTTTAAGGTGTTAGCGGCTTTATTAAGGCTGGATGTAGGCTATGTATAGCTTTAAATTGAAGGGTTATAAGTCCTTTAATTAGTCAAAGTCAATCAATTAGTCAAAGTCAATTAATTAGTCAAAGTCCATCAATTAGTCAAAGTCTCGACCAAAGAGTCAAAGTCTCGACCAAAGAGTCAAAGTCTACCAAAAAGTCAAAGTACACCAAAGGGTCAAAGTTGACCGAAGATTCAAAGTGCTCCAAAGAGTCAAAGTCATTCAAAGAGTCGAGTTCACCAATGAATCAGAGCTTAACAGTGAATTAAAGCTTACAATCGATTCAGGCTCCATTATGATGTAAACGGAAATCAGGACTTGAAATACCAGGGATCCCCATGAAATAGAAACACGCCCTACCACATACGATTAGAAACAGCAACTCATTCCCGTATCTGGAAATTACACCCCCCAAACCCAAAACCAATAACCCAAACAAACCCTCTCCTTTTGAATCCCAACCCCCCTAAAATCAAACC
>DASWTK010000279.1:0-5188 GCA_036402175.1 Chitinophagaceae bacterium
ATTACCAAACTGGCCACCAACTGTTTCCTTACAATGAAGATCGCCTTTGCGAATTCTATTGGCGATCTGAGTGAAAAGACCGGAGCCGAAACTGAAAAGATTCTTGCGGCCATTGGTTCGGACTCGCGCATTGGAAATAAATTCCTTCGGTATGGATATGGTTTTGGTGGTCCATGTTTTCCGCGCGACAATCGCGCGCTTGATTATTTTGGCAAACAGCATCAATATGATCTGCTGCTTTCAAAAGCAACGGATGAATGCAACAGGTTACACCTGGAATTTCAGTTTCAGCAATACATGCGAGCGAATGTAAATGGCAATCCCATCCATTTTTATTCGCTCACATATAAGGCGGGAACCACGATACTGGAAGAATCGCAGCAGTTAGCGCTTGCGGTAAAACTGGCTGAAGCGGGAAAAAAGGTCATCATCCACGAAAGTGATGAAGTGATAAAAGAAGTACAGTCCAGGTATGGTAACATTTTTGAGTACGCGAAAAATGATGCATGATGGAAAGCGTGAAGCATTCGCCGGCTATCGTGATCGCGGCCTATAACAGGCCCGAATGCCTGAGGCGATTGCTGCGTTCTGTCAATGCCGCAGATTACACATCAGAAGATATTACTCTTGTTATAAGTATTGACGGCCCGCCCGATGAAGAGGTAACGAAAATTGCTGAATCATTTCAATGGCCGCACGGGCAACTTCGTATTATCAAACACATGGAGAATCTTGGTTTGGTAAATCATATGTTTTCATGCGTGGACCTTTCAAAAGAATATGGCTCAGTTATATTGCTGGAAGATGATCTTTTTGTATCTCCGGCTTTTTATGATTACGCAGTTCAGGCGATAACATCATATCAGACAAATGAGGCAATTGCCGGGTTATCGCTTTATTCATACCAGATCAGCGAGAACGGCTTTCAGCCTTTTGTTCCGGTGGATGATGGAAGCGATGTTTACTTCATGCAGGTACCATCTTCCTGGGGCGTCGCTTTTTCGGACAGGCAATGGAGTGATTTCCGGAAATTTCTGCAGGTTGAACTTGAGGGATTTTCGCAGAATAGACTGCCAGGATATGTGCAGCTTTGGCCTAACAGTTCATGGAAGAAATTATTCTTCAGCTATCTTATCGCAACCAATAAATACCTGGTTTATCCGAGGTCATCACTCTGTACCAATTTTGGCGATACCGGCACGCACATGTTATCGGATGGCTTATTCCAGGTTTCACTTAGGGAAAAAACAAAAAAATATCAATTTGCCGCTTTTGAAGATAGTCCTGCCCTGTATGACGCGTGGTTTGAATTGAAGCCGGAAGGACTGAACCGATTAATCCCTGATTTCCGGGAGTACACTTACGAAATTGATCTTGCAGGAACCAAAACTCCGGAACAATTCGCCGCTGATTATTTTCTTACTGCTAAGCAGGGCGAAAATGCCACCAGGACCTATGGACTGGAAATGATCCCGCCCATTGCAAACGTGTTGCATAATGTGCCGGGAAATAACTTACGGTTCATCAGGAAGGAAAACATCAGGGGCGATGTAAGTAAATCAGCAACGGTTTATGGTCCATGGCAATGGCAAAGATTATCAGGCGCTGAAGGCGTGCTGACCTTATCGGTGCTCATTTCCTGTGAACGTGGCCAGAACGGACTGGAGGATACGATCACATCTATCAGTAATCAGGGAGAGACAGTAAAGGAGATCATTGTAACGGGTAAAATGGAAACAACCTGGACGAATCCAACCCTTCCTGTAAGGCAGGTCCGCTCAGATGGAAAGGACGCAGTTTTTAATGCTATGCAGATTGCATCGGGAGATATTTATTGCTGGATTGCACCGGGAGTTTGCCTGAACTATGGGGTCATTGGGGATGTGAAAAGCATTTTCCACGATTTTCCAGGAATGCAATGCGTGCTTGGATTGGCCGCAGCGATGGATGGAAAATTTATAAGGAATGTACCGCGACAGCGATGGACAGCCGAAATGATACATCGCTGCCCGGATGCCGAAATTGAAAAGAGCTTTCTGCCTGGATGCCTGTTTTTCAGGCGTGAAGTTTTCAGGAAAATAATGGGCGAAGTAAGGAATTGCACGCTGACCGGCCTCATTCGGAAAATTGCTGAGACTGAAAAAATTTTCACACTGGCACATGTAACCGCAGTTTGTAAAAATGGTTCGTACCGCAGTCAACAGACAAGAGTTCCGGCTGCATCGGGAATTAAATTATTGCAGAGGATAACGCGGCCAGCTTTTTTGCGTGATATAACATTTTTAAGGTTTTTCCATTATGAAATGAACCAGTTTCCCGATGTGATCCGTAAGGATGAAAAATATGGCACCTGGTATCTCAGCAGGTATTGATGACCGATTGTCGCAAAAACCCCTCTATTTGTCGTCTTAAGCACCGCTTCTTTCACTATACTCCCATTAAGTTTGCAGTCGAAATCAGCAAAAAAATAAAACCATGGAAACAGCAAACACAACAGTTATCACGATTGAGAATACAGTAAAAGCTCCGGTAGAAAAGGTTTGGGAATTCTGGACGGGTCCTGAACATATAGTCAAATGGAATACACCGTCTGATGATTGGCATACGCCGCGATCTGAAAATGATCTGAGGGAAGGAGGTAAGTTTCTTTCGAGGATGGAAGCGAAGGATGGCAGTTATGGATTTGACTTCGAAGGGGTGTATGATGAAGTAAAGAAAAATGAAGTGATCAATTATACCATGAGTGATGGAAGAAAGGTAAATAATACGTTCAGGGCAAATGGCAATGAAACAAAAATCGTTGTGAAGTTTGATGCGGAGAGTGAAAATCCGGTTGATGTGCAGAGAAGTGGATGGCAGGCGATTTTGGATAGTTTTAAAAAATATGCGGAGACGAATTAAGGATCACGGATTAATAGCACGGATTTTATAGGATTTTTTAGCACAGATTTTTAGAGGTATTAGAGTGGTAGTGGTTGATGGGATTGGGGGGATTAAAAGGATTTAGTAGCACGGATTTGTAACGGTATTAGAGGGGCAGTGGTTGATTAGGGATTGGGGGATTACACGGATATTGTTCATTTTTAAAAACAATTTTTATGATCATCGTGCACGACATTTTTATTTGCAAGCCAGGCAACGCTTCAAAAGTTGCGAAAATGTTCAAGGAGGCGATGGCGGGTAATAAAGAGCTGGTGGGTATTATGACGGATGTGACGGGCCAGTATAACAAAGTAGTTATGGTGACGAAGTATGAGAACCTTACCGCTTATGAAAAGAGTTATGAGGATTATATGAAGGATAGCGAGACGGTGAAGAAAATGACGGAGGCGATGAAAGGATACCACGATATGTATCAGTCGGGATCGAGGGAAATATACAGGGAGTGGTAGTTAAAAATGTTTCCCTGACCAGAGAATTAATGTGATTTCCGTATATTCAGTAAATCCCAAAACTGAATACATATGGAAACTTTTATCATAGCCATGATCGCCTTCCTGGCGGGGGCGGCAATAACCTGGTTCATTGCAAGAAGCAATGCGGCCACTGCAATTAAAGCCATCAACGAAGTAACCGCAGAGCGGCTGCGTGAGCAGCAAAAGTTTGTTGAAGATGCTCAAAAAACTTTAAGAGACGCTTTCGGTTCATTGTCGGCCGAAGCGTTAAGGAATAATAATTCTTCATTCATAGAACTGGCAAAAGCGAAGCTTGAGGAAAAAGTAACCGAAGCAAAAGGTGAATTCGAAAAGAAAGAACAGGCCATCGGCGAATTGGTAAAGCCACTTGGCGAATCGCTGAAGTCCATGGACACCAAGATCCAGGAACTGGAAGGTAAAAGGATCAAAGCTTACAGCGACATCTGGAATTATCTTGACCAGGTGAAGGTCACTACCGAAGGACTCAGGAAAGAAACCAGCAACCTGGTTGGAGCTTTAAAAACAAGTCATAGTCGTGGCAGATATGGCGAGCTTGCTTTACGCCGCCTTGTAGAGCATGCCGGCATGTTCGAACATTGCGACTTTGAGGAACAGGTAAGCGTGGAGGAAGACGGCAGCAGGCTAAGGCCCGATATGATCATCAAACTTCCCGGTAATAAAACATTGGTGGTGGACAGCAAAGCTCCTCTTTCTTCTTACATGAAGATGTTTGAGACCGATGACGCCGAAGAACAGCGCATCTACCTGATGCAACATGTATCTGCTGTAAAGAATCATGTGCGGGATCTGAGTTCAAAAGCATACTGGAACCAGTTTACCGACGCTCCTGACTTTGTGATCATGTACATGCACATTGAATCTTCGTATGGCGTAGCGCTGCAGGCATATCCTGAACTGATTGAAGAAGCCATGAAGAACAGGATCATCGTTGCTACGCCAACGGTGCTGTTATCGATACTGCTGGGTGTAGGTTATAGTTGGAACCAGCTAAAGACCATGGAGAACATTGAATCGATCAGGGATGCGGCGGTGCAGTTGCACGACAGAAGCGCGGTGCTGATAGATCATATCAGTAATCTTGGAAAGTCGTTAAGTAATACTCTGGGGCATTATAATAAAACAGTTGGTTCGCTGGAAGGAAGCTTTCTGCCGCAGGCGAGAAAAATCAATTCACTTAGCCAGGCTTATACAACAAAGGAGATCGCTGATGTGAGTCCGTTAGAAACAGCGGTAAGGCCGCTGACGGTAGTTGTTGGAGATGTAGAAGCCGCGGAGAGCTAAAAACTGACAAAATGTTCCTCCAGTATAGCTCCAGTGTAGATCCAGTGAAGGTCCAGTGAACCTGGGTTTGAGTTTTGATATTATTTTGTTAGTATGACAGTTCGGAGAAGTTTAAACCCTCCTTGTTTCGAGGATTAACATCTTAGGATTAGATGCCCTAACCGGATTCCGATGTTGTATTGCAACTTAGCCACAGTTCTGATTCAAGTATCCGGAAACATATTGAACAGTCTTCCTCTGCTTATAGCGGTTGCTGTCTTTGCCTATCGCTCAAAGCCTTCTCATCCGTCAGGTCGAGTCTTAGTGGAGTAATGGACACATACCCATTCTCCACCGCCCACCGGTCAGAGTTTTCTTCAGCCGCCTCAAGAGGCGTAACGGTAAACCAGTAATGTTTGCGGCCCATCGGATCAATACCGGGCACAACCTTGCCGTCATAGAACCTCACTGATTGCCGCGTCCACTTAACG
>DASWTK010000280.1:0-10429 GCA_036402175.1 Chitinophagaceae bacterium
GAATTACAGATACGCTGCATGCGCTGGTCGTATTTCAGGTCGTTGGTAATTACAAAAACGATTCTTTTTTTCAAACCGGATTGGTTTAGATGATATACCTCACCACTTCGAAGGCTTCGGCGAACTGCGCGCCCATCTGAACTCCCCTCACAGTTGCAAGTGAATGCACAAAGCTTTCGTTTACGTACGACCGGTGCAATTGCGATTTATAGCACTGCAGGGCTTCTACTTTTTTATCGATATGGCGCTTTTCGAGTTTTATGAATGCCCTGGTATTGAAGGTTACATTGTTCCATGGCATTTCGTATCCAAGGATGGATGTATTCTTGAAGGCCCGCAACCCTTCTTCGCTGATCACCTGGTGGTCCTGGTGTATATCGGTGGGAGAGGGAACAAAGACCAGGTCGGGTTGAATGTCATCCCGGAAGCGAATCAGGTCTTCGAGAATCTGCTGGCGGGTTTCCTTGAAACGCCTTACATCATAATCCAGCAACAGCAGGTTTTGTTCGGGAACACCCAATATCCTGGTCGCGTTCCTGACTTCGGTTTCAAGTGTATCGGGTGGCCAGTCGTGTGGCAGCGACCTCCTGCATGTAGAAGCCGCGAGATAAAATACATCGGGCGTTTCTTCAGCGTACCTGGCAATGCTTCCGCCACATCCAAGTTCACCATCATCGGTATGCGGGGCGAGAATGAGAATTCTTTTTTTCATGTTGATGTTCAGGGGTTCGGTTTTTGTTCCATTTTCCTGGCGGGTACGCCTGCCCAGGTTTCATTGGCAGGTACGTCTCGGATAACAACTGCTCCCAGTCCTACGATCGCGTGTTCTCCGATCTGTTGCTTTTGCAGGATGCCCGCGTTGGGAGATATCCACGCAAAATCGCCGATGATACAGCTTCCTCCGATCATTGCATGCGCAATCACCAGGCAATGACGGCCTATCTGTACGTTATGGGCAATATGCACCAGGTTGTCGATTTTGGTTCCGTCTCCGATTTTGGTGTTTCCCAGCGTTCCCCGATCGATGCAGGTATTGGAACCGATTTCAACCCCGTTGCCGATCTCTACTCCGCCGAGGTGTTCGAACTTCAGCCAGTGTTCTTTTTCATCAGGCTGATAACCGAAGCCATCGGTGCCGATGACGGTTCCCGCATGAATGGTTACATCGTTTCCAATGGTAACGCCGTCGTATATGAAGTTGTTCCCGTAAAGTATGCTTCCACTTCCGATTGTGCACTTTCCAACATAAGAGTTTGGGCCGATGTGAACGTCTTTGGCTATGACGGCCTGTGGGTGGATCACAGCGGTTGGATGCCTGCCCCAATCCGGTCTTTGCCGGAAGAACCTTGCCATAATTGTCATAATCGCCAGGCGACTATCTCGCGTGAAGATCAATGCTTTGCCACGGGGTACTTCAATTTTTTCAGGAAGTGGTAACGGCAGTATCATTATTCCTGCGTCACACGTATCTAAAAGCGTTTGAAGGTCATGGGGAAGGGATGAGAACCAAACGATGCTGCTCCTGTCTGCCTCTTCAGGTTTGCTGACCTTATCCACTGTCACATCAGGGTTCCCAACGACCTGGAATTCCTGACCCAGGGTAGAAATTATTTCCTCAAGCCTGATAGGATTGGTCATGGTCAAAAATATGATAATTAGCCAATAAGCAAATTAGCTGATTAGCCAATTTGAGGATTTGAGGATGAATTGGATAATTAGAAAATTGGTCAATTGGGGAGGGGAGGATATAATACTTCAATATGAAACATTAAGGACGAATGTTATAAAGTCAATTAAATGTCAGGTTTATTGACTTTACTTTTTAAGCCAAAATCAGAATGTGAAAGACAGCAACAGAGCAGCAATATTGCAGGAATAAAGGAGAAATAACGGAGGATGAACGGAGGATGAACGCAGGATGAACGGAGGATGAACGCGGGATAAACGCAGGAGGAGCGTAGGATAATCGCAGAATAATCGAGGAGGAGTGCAAGCTGTTGCCGGACGTACGCAAGATGGTAAAAGGTTAAACGCAGGTGAACGCAGGATAGTCGCAAGATGAGCGCAGGATGATTGCAGTATAATGGTGGAATAATTACACGATGAACCCATGATAACCCCGGATTAATTACCAGGGTACACGCCGGATAGTCTTTAATAAATTCGCTGAATGATCGCATGACAACCGGCATTCACCCGAAAAATGCCTTGATAATTGACCTAATACACTGTCAATCAAAACAATACCCCCACTTGTCAAGAATCTTTATTAGGAAAAACCACCTTCTCACCCCAATTGACTCATTAGCTAATCGGCCAAATCAGCCAATCCCTCATCCTCAAATCCTCAAATTGGCTAATCAGCTAATTTGCTAATCGGCTAATTAACCAATCCCCCAATCCTCAAATCCCTAAATCCTCAAATCCTCAAATCCTCAAATTTGCTTATTGGCTAATCGGCCAAATTGGCTAATTAGTATTATCCATCTTATCGTCTAATTCCTTACCTTTGCCGCCAATCAAAATCTGGGATGCCTTAAAAAAGTTTGAGATGCCTTATTTAACAAAAGAAAAGAGATCTGAGTTTTTTGCAAATTACGGTGGCAAGGCCACTAATACCGGGTCTATCGAAGGCCAGGTTGCATTGCTTACTGAGCGTATCAATCGCATATCTGAGCATTTACAAGCCAACAAAAAAGACTTTTCTACTCACCGCGGCCTGATGCAATTGGTAGGTAAACGAAAGCGCTTACTCACTTACCTGAGCAAGCATAATCTGCAAGGCTACCGTCAACTGATTGAGAAATTAGGATTGCGTAAATAAATTATGCTTCAAAAAATTGAATTCCCAACTTGCCCTCAAGGTTGGGAATTGTTGTTTTTCAGGAACTCCCTTCTCACCGTAAAATTTTAAACAGTATGTTATCACAACCAATAAATATCACCTTCGATATCGGTGATGGCCGCATGGTGTCACTCGAAACCGGCCGCCTCGCCCGCCAGGCCGATGGATCCGTAACGGTCCGCCAGGGCAACAGTATCCTGCTGGCAACAGTTGTAGCCAATAAGGAACCAAGGGAAGGACAGGAGTTTTTTCCCCTCACAGTGGATTACATGGAAAAGTTCGCATCAGCCGGGCGTATTCCGGGTTCATTCTTCAAGCGTGAAGGCCGCCTGAGCGAATCTGAAATATTGATCAGTCGACTGATTGACCGGGCGCTTCGTCCCTTGTTCCCCGACGATTACTTCTGCGATGTGCAGGTAATGGTCACCCTTATCTCAAGCGACAAAGAAGTAATGCCCGATGCCATGGCATGTCTGGCAGCATCTGCAGCACTTGCCGTTTCAGATATTCCCATCAAAGAAGTCATTTCAGAAGTGCGTGTAGCAAGAGTTGAAGGAAAATTTGTGATCAACCCTACCCGCACGGAATTGGCAAAGGCCGACATGGATTTCATGGTCGCCGCTTCAGAAAAGAACCTCGTAATGGTGGAAGGTGGAGCGCAGGAATGCAGTGAAGAAGACCTGGTGAAGGCGCTTGAACTTGCACACACCGCCATCCGCACACAGATCAAAGCGCAGCTTGAATTACGCGAAGCAAAAGGCGTAACCGGAAAGCGCGAATATCCTAAACCTGTTCACAAGGAAGAATTACAGCAGAAAGTGATTGCTTTCGCGAAAGACAGAATATATCAGATCTCCAGGTCCGCATCCGCTAAATCCGTTCGCTCCGATGAACTGGATAAGGTAAAGACAGAACTCGTGGAAAGTCTTGGAGAAGAAGCAACAGATGAAGACAAGAAGCTTGTTAAAAAATATTACGAAGACCTCAAGTGGGAAGTGGTCAGGAATATGATCCTCGACGATAAACATCGTCTCGATGGCAGAAGCCTGGACCAGGTTCGCCCGCTCGACATGGAAGTGGATGTTCTTCCCACTCCGCATGGTGCAGCCCTCTTCACCAGGGGAGAAACACAGTCGCTCACCACAGTTACACTCGGCACCCCGCTGGATGAGTTGCTGGTTGAAAGCGCTGCTGTATCGGACTACACCAAATTTATTCTGCATTATAACTTCCCGCCTTTTTCAACCGGGGAAGTGAAAATGCTGAGAGGACCAGGCCGTCGTGAGGTTGGTCATGGTAACCTTGCCATGCGTTCATTGAAACAGATGATGCCCGGAAACGATTATCCTTATACCGTCCGCGTAGTGAGCGATATTCTAGAATCAAACGGATCGTCTTCAATGGCGACAGTTTGCGCTGGCTCACTGGCATTGATGGACGCCGGTGTTCCAATTGCTAAACACGTAAGTGGTGTGGCAATGGGATTGATCACCCGCGGTACCGATGGTAAATACGCCATCCTTACCGACATCCTGGGCGATGAAGATCACCTGGGCGATATGGACTTTAAAGTGACCGGAACACGCGAAGGAATCTGCGGCGTGCAGATGGATATTAAGATAGACGGACTTAGCATGGATACGATGCGCCAGGCGTTGGACCAGGCACGTCATGGAAGACTGCACATTCTGGATGCAATGTATGCATGCATGCCTGCGGCCAGAACAGAAGTGAAACCGCATGCGCCAAGAATGGAAAAACTGTTCATCGATAAAGAATTCATCGGTGCGGTGATCGGACCTCAGGGCAAGATCATCCAGGAGATCCAGCGCGAAACCGGAACTACCATCAATATTGAGGAAGTTGGCAACTACGGCGAAGTAAGCATCTTCTCACCAGCTAAAGAAGGGCTTGAAAAAGCGGTAGCATGGGTGAAAGGAATTGTTGCTGTGCCTGAAGTAGGAGAGACCTACGAATCTAAAGTGAAATCAGTAATGCCATATGGTGCGTTTGTTGAGTTCCTGCCAGGTAAGCAGGGACTGCTGCACATCAGTGAAGTTTCGTGGAAACGCCTTGAAACGATGGAAGGTGTGCTGAGCGAAGGCGACACAGTTAAAGTGAAACTGATTGGCCTGGATCAGAAAACGGGCAAGTTTAAACTCAGCCGGAAGGCACTGATGCCAAAACCGGAAATGAGACGGGACGAAAATCAGAGAGATTAAATCAAATCAAAACCTGCAGAAAAGCAGGTTTTTCTTTTTTGAAGATTTTTTGCAATGAATACCCAGCCACATATTCAGGTGAGCATTTCCGTTATACAGCAGGAATTAAATGATATACTGATCGCCAGGCTCAGCGCAGAAGGTTATGATGGGTTTGAAGAAGAAACCGGAGTATTGAAAGCATTCATTCCTCAGATTTCATTTGATGAAACCGTATTGAAGAAAATACTGAATGAATATGAGCTGAACTTCTCGTCAACCGTACTGCCCGTTACAAACTGGAATGAAGAGTGGGAGAAAAATTTTCAGCCTGTGATTGTGGATGATTTTTGCGCTATCAGGGCAGGATTTCATCAACCGGTCGGAGATGTGCAGTTTGAAATTGTGATCACTCCAAAAATGAGTTTCGGCACAGGTCACCATGCAACAACGTACATGATGGTGCAGCTGATGCGCACGGTTGATTTTTACAGAAAATACGTATTCGACTTCGGAACAGGCACAGGTATTCTTTCGATACTGGCTGACAAACTTGGCGCGGAGGAGGTAGTTGCCATTGACAATGACGACTGGAGCATTACAAACGCAACTGAAAATCTGGCAGCAAATAAGTGTGAACACGTATTACTGTTAAAATCGGGCAACATTCCGGAAGCAAAATCGTTTGATATAATACTGGCAAATATCAACAAACACGTAATAGCGGGAACTTTGAAGCAAATGATATCGAAGCTTAACAGCAATGGAATTCTTTTACTGAGCGGATTGCTTGAAACTGATTTTGATGAAATTCACAGGGTGGCTGTTGCAAACAATTTAAGATTGCAGCAACAACTATCAGGATCAGGTTGGATAGCGTTTAAGTATCAGTTGATTTAATGTAGTAAGCACTCATCATTTGCAGGTAGTATTCGCATTTTACGTATTTTTGTTGTCCAACTTTAACCGAATCAGAGATAAATGAAAGAAGTTCTTCTAATTTTATCTGCATACTTAATTGGATCAGTACCTACGGCAGTATGGATCAGCAGATATTTCTTCGGAATTGACATTCGTGAATACGGCAGCGGTAACGCTGGCGCTACCAATACATTTCGTGTCCTTGGACCGAAATGGGGTTCTGTTGTAATGTTCTTCGACGTGCTGAAAGGCGTGCTTGCAGTAAAATTATACTTCCTCTTACCTTATTATATTCACAACGAGTTTGAACAAACGAATTTTCAGATTGGACTGGGTCTTGCAGCAGTGCTGGGGCACATCTTCCCCATCTGGGCAGATTTCAGAGGAGGAAAGGGTGTAGCTACGCTGTTCGGAATGGTATTGGGCATACAGCCTGTTGTAGCGCTTTGCTGTGTGGGCGTATTTATGCTTGTATTATATCTTACCCGTTATGTTTCTTTAAGTTCTATCCTGGCAAGCATCGCATTTCCGGTATTTGTGCTGGCCATCTTCAATGCAGAGGAGCATCTCTATCGCATATTTGCCGTAGCAGTGGCGCTGATGGTCATTCTTACCCACCAGAAGAACATAGGCCGGCTATTACGCGGAAGCGAAAGCAAGGTCCCTATCCTGAAGCACCGCGACCGGCGCAGGCAGCGCAGATCAATTGGTCGCCAATAAAATATACCGATTAACATTCCCCGTAGTTAAGAATTTGTTGAATAAATGCTTTTGGTCCCCTGTGGCGGTACAGGGATTGCAATTGGTATAATGATTGATTTTTATACTAAGGAAAAAATTATTTTACCATGAAAAGGTTATTAACTTTTCTCGCAGCCACAACCCTATTGATATCCTGCTCTAAGAACCCGATCACAGGCAGAAATCAGCTTGCTATATTGAACGAAACCGAATTGCAGAACATGGCAGCCCAGGAGTACCAGTCATTCCTGAGCCAGAACAGGGTAGTAAGCCCAGGTGCCAGTCGTGACGCCGAAATGGTTCGAAGGGTAGGAAACAGGCTTGTAACAGCAATAAACACCTATTACAGGCAACAGGGATTGACCAGCGAGCTCGAAAATTATAAGTGGGAGTTCAACCTGGTGAACGACAACCAGATCAACGCCTGGGCAATGCCCGGTGGAAAAACAGTTGTATATACCGGTTTGTTACCCGTAACGCAGAATGAGGCCGCTCTTGCGGTAGTTATGGGACACGAGATAGCTCACTCCCTTGCAAAACACGGTAATGAGCGGATGAGCCAGGTAATGGTTGCCCAGGGTATCGGCGCCGTTGGGGGCGTACTCACATCCCGCAATGCCCAGGTAAGCAACATTTTCAATAACGTTTACGGACCTGCAGCTCAATTGGGAGTACTGCTTCCAAACTCAAGGAACCAGGAACTGGAAGCCGACAAGTACGGACTGATATTTACAGCCATGGCAGGGTATAACCCTCAGGAAGCCATTCCTTTATGGGAAAGAATGGCGAAAGCCGGCAATGGGCAGAAACCTCCTGAGTTCATGAGCACTCACCCTTCTGAAGAAACAAGGATAAACCGTTTGAGGCAGTTCATGCCGCAGGCGCTGAAGTACTATAAACCAGTAAGATAAGTAAGTTCAAATTCGTTTGAAAACCCCGTCCGATCTGTATCGGACGGGATTTTTTTTGACAAAAACTTCGCTGGCACCCTGTTTTTTTTTACCTTTGCATTCCCTCTGATAATCCCCGGGAACTTTTTTAAAAATTCAAAAGCATGATGCCAAACTTGTTGGAAAAACTTCAACTGAAGGAGGAAAGAAATTTACTCATTCAGGGAATGCCCTCCTCCATCGAAAAGCAATTTGCAAAACTTTCCTTCTCAAAAAACGTAACACCACTTTTAAAAACCAAGCGAATCGACTTCGCGCTGGTGTTTGCGGTCAATGAGAATCAGTTGAGCGGAATTGTTCAGGATGTTCTGCCTGCTTTGCACGAGGAGTCTAAATTCTGGGTAGCTTATCCTAAAAGCACTTCAAAGATCGCTACAGACCTTAACAGGGGATGCAGTTGGGAGTGTATAACGGGAGCAGGTTACGAAGGTGTGCGGGAAGTAGCATTGGATCACGTGTGGACAGCTATTCGCTTTAACCGGATAGAGATTGTCAAACCTGCAATTAAGATCGGAAAGAAAAAATTGGCTGCAATCGCCAATTAATGTCAAATGATTCGATAAATTAGGTTTGTTGTTTTACAGCAAACCTTTTTTTATTTATGGAATTCATCAACATCGAGATCAAAGCACGAACCAAAAGCACTGAAGCCATCAGGCAATACCTGCTGGATAATGGAGCTGTTCATCACGGAACTGATGAACAAACTGACACTTATTTCAACATTTCCCGCGGCCGCCTTAAACTCAGAGAAGGAAAAGTTGAAAACAACCTGATCTTCTACTCACGGCCCGACCTTCCGGGCATAAAGCAATCTGATGTTGAATTACTCAGCACCGAAAGGGAAAGCAATCTGAAATCGGTGCTTACCAAAGCGCTTGGTGTAAAAACCTGTGTTAAAAAGATCAGGGAGATCTATTATATCGGAAACATAAAATTCCACCTGGATACACTGGAAGGCCTTGGCAGCTTTGTTGAGATCGAAGCAAGCAACCAGTTTCAGAATTACTCTTCCAATGAACTCCGTCATCAATGCGAACATTATCTGAAGGAATTCAACATTGAAACTTCCGACCTGATAAATCATTCTTACAGCGATATGATGATCCAGAAAAAAGACCGCAATTATGGCTTTTTCGGTGAGTGATGTCGGCTGGAATTATTTTATGATCACCGTTCCCATCTCATGAAGCAGATCACGTTCCATCTGTTTTAAATGCTGGTGTGTTTGAATAAGTATCAGCTGCTCATCGGTTGTGTGAGGTAATTCAAGATCTTTCTGATTTTCTGCGATCAGCAGTTTTATCTTCCGCAACTTCAGATAGGTGAGTACTGAGATCACCTCTTCCCTGTACAGGTCGTCGCGCGTAAGTATCTTGCCTTCGAAATGCTCTTTCCAGTTAGGACTCACTTCATATGGAAACTCCATTATGGAAACCACCAGGCTGCTCAATTCAGCGTCATCGTGATAAATAAATGATTTATCTGATGGATTCAATCCGGCTTCATACCACGATCTGTAAGTTTGAACAAGTCGGCGCAACACTGGATTTTCCAGCAGGTCCTGGTCTTCAGATTCCTGAAAAATGAGCGTTGCCACCGTGTTGTTTTCGTCCCACTCCTTTGTGCCGAATTCAAGCAATGCCCTTACCAGCGCCCGTTCCTGAAGCTCATCACGCTGTAACAGGTTCAGCTCATCGTCATACTGACGTAATGTATCGCCTGCTTCCTGCTCAAACATTTTTGCTTCATCAGCGGGAAGCCTGTTTTCGATCTTCGATATCTTTTCCCGTATGAATTTATTGACGAGAGCTGTGAGCCCGGTTTCTTCAATGCGAAGAATAGACGCAGACTGCCTGATATAATCCTGCTGCTTCGTAAAATCTTCAGCCTTGTTGATCTTTGAAATGGTTTCAGCAACCTGGTTTACAATGGCAGCCTTGCGGCTCGTATCGTTGCCAGCATCTTTCAGGGCAATCTCAAGCTGGAAAATGATGAAGTCCTTCTTGTTGGTCGCAATGAAATCCAGGAATGCGCTTACGCCTACTTTATTGAGATAACTGTCAGGATCCTCCTTGTCGGGTATAAGCACCAGCTTTACGTTCAATCCCTCTTCCAGCGCCATATCAAGACCACGAAGCGCGGCCTTTACTCCCGCAGCATCACCATCATAAATGATAGTGAGGTTACTGGTATATTTCCTGATAAGCCTCAGCTGATCCTGCGTAAGCGAAGTTCCGCCCGACGCCACTACATTTTCGATCCCGGCCTGGTGCAGCGAGATCACATCGGTATAACCTTCTACCAGAAGGCATTCATCATGACGGTCAATTGCCTGCCGCGCGAAATATGAGCCGTAGAGGATCTTGCTTTTAATGTAGATCTCATTCTCCGGCGTGTTGATGTACTTTGGCGCTTTGTCGTTCCTGCCGATGATACGCGCGCCAAAGCCGATAATCTTGCCTGTTTGATTATGTACAGGAAAAATGATGCGGCCGCGGTAATTATCGTAAGCTTTATCGTCACGCACTACAACAAGTCCCGATTTCTGCAGCAGCTCAAGGTTAAACTGCGACGCCATCGCCTTCTGCGCAAATTCATCGCGCTGGTTGGGTGAATAACCTATCTGGAACTTGTGGATCACTTCGTCCCTGAATCCGCGTTCATGCAGGTAGGTTAGCGCCACGTCCTGCCCTTCGGCCGTATTCAGCAGATTATCTGTAAAGAATTTCTGCGCGAAGTTGTTGATGATGTAAAGGCTGTCAGCAACC
>DASWTK010000281.1:0-3724 GCA_036402175.1 Chitinophagaceae bacterium
CTACCCTGATAAAGCGGTCACCTGTTTTCAGTCCTGCCTCATCACTGGGACCCTTGGGTAGAACGTTCACAACATGAACAGTATCTTCTATGATCTGGAATTCTACCCCGATACCTTCAAAATTCCCTTCCAGGTCCTCATTCACTTCCTGCAGTATAGAAGCCGGAATATAAACGGAGTGCGGATCAAGGTGCGTAAGCATTTCCTGGATGGCATCATTACCCAGGGTATCGGTATCAACCGCATCCACATAATTCATATTTATCAGGTCAAGCACTTCCTGAAGTGGAGTGCTTTTAGCAAGACGGAAAAAACTACTGCCACTGCTGGTATTCTCCCGAAGCCTGAAACCTATGATCATGCCAACAATCATCACAACGGAGAACAACAAAGGCAACCAAACCTGTAATCGCTTCATGCACGGTCAATTAAAATGTATAAGAATCCATATCTTTCAGCGCGAATTTCAAAATTAATTTCAAAATGTTAGTTTAATTTCTTTGTATGGCGATCTTGCTGGCCGATAGCGGGGCCACCAAATGTGAATGGTGCCTGATCAAAAAGGGCCAAAAAACTACAATATTTACGCAGGGAATCAGTCCTTACTTTCTGAACTTTCAGCAGATCAGCCAGTTACTTGCAGTTGAACTATTGCCATCCCTTAAAAAAACGCAGGTGTCGGAAGTATATTATTATGGCACCGGCTTAAGCAATCCCAATAATGTTAAGATGCTGGAGAAGGCCCTTCGCCATACGTTTCCGGGCGCAAAGGTTAAAGCCGATCACGATATGATGGCGGCGGCCAGGGCATTGTGCAGGAAAGAAAAGGGCATCGCATGCATACTCGGAACCGGAAGCAATTCCTGCTATTTTAACGGCAGCCGCATTATCAAGAACCGACCCGGCCTCGGTTACGTTTTAGGAGATGAGGGCAGTGGCGCTTACCTGGGTAAGAAAGTGATTCAATATTACCTTTACGAGACTTATGATGAAGAACTGCAATATAAGTTCAGGGAAACCTTTGCCGCCGACCGGGTTGAGATATTAGAAAACGTGTATAAGAAGCCGCTCGCAAACCGTTACCTGGCCAGCTTTGCCATTTTTCTGGCGCAGAACCGTGGTCACTACATGATTGAAAACATTTTAGAAGATGGACTGAATGATTTTTTCTTTCAGCATCTTTGCAAATACAGCGAAAGCTGGAAGTATCCCATCCATTTCGTGGGAGGTGTGTCGTACGGATTCAGGGATGTGCTGGAAGAACTTTGCCGTTCGTATGAATTTGAATTGGGGAGGATACTTAAAAATCCCATGGAAGGATTGATCGAATACCATACAAATAGATGAAATAATTCACTGATGTCTGAATTTATCAAGTTCACTGAAGAGCCCAGCAATTACCGCCACCTTGAGAAAATGAGCGTTGCAGATATACTCATTAATATCAACAGGGAGGACAAGACCGTACCGGATGCTGTAGAAAAAGCGATTCCGCAAATTGAAAAACTGGTAAGCGTGATAGTTGATAACATGCTTGCCGGCGGAAGATTGTTTTATGTTGGAGCTGGTACCAGCGGAAGGCTCGGAATTCTGGATGCAAGTGAAATTCCTCCTACTTATGGAATGCCATACGGACTCGTAATTGGATTGATTGCCGGAGGAGATGAAGCGATCCGAAAGGCAGTTGAAAAAGCAGAGGACAGTGAAGAAGAAGGTTGGGCCGACCTGGAAAAATATTTTATTAATGAGAAAGATGTAGTGGTGGGAATTGCTGCAAGTGGAACTACACCCTATGTTATCGGCGCTATGCGCGAAAGCAGGAAGCGTGGAATTGTTACCGCCTGCATAACCTGTAACCAGGGCGCACCCATCAGTGAGCATGCCGATTACCCGATTGAAGTGGTGGTAGGACCAGAATTCGTAACCGGTAGTACCCGTATGAAAAGCGGTACGGCCCAGAAGCTTGTACTGAACATGATCTCCACTGCAGTTATGATCCAGATCGGACGGGTGGAAGACAATAAAATGGTGAACATGCAGCTTACCAATAATAAACTCGTGGATCGGGGCGTGAAGATGCTGATGGAACGCGCGAGCCTTACCAATTATGAGGAAGCTAAAAACCTGCTGATAAAATACGGAAGTGTAAAAAAAGCAGTGAACGCAATCAGCCAGTAAACATCGTATATACCGCCCACGAACAGGAGAGACCGTTTCACAAAGAAATTTTTCTCCTGAACGAAATACATCGTAACTTATATGTACCAAAATTATACGATATGGTACGCAGATCTCTACTCACGCTTACGATCTTATCTTTTGTCATTTCAGTAACCGCCCAGAATAACTCCAGGCACGCATACGCCATCACCAGCGGACAAAAAGGACAGTTCAACTGGTCCGAAGTAAAACTGATAGACCTTGCAACAGGATCAGAGGTTAAATCTGTATATACCGCTAACCAGCAACCGCAGTTGCTGAACGCGCGAACCGGCCAGGCCATTACCGCTTCAGGCGAAAAGAGCGCAACCAATATGCCGTTTTCCACTTTTTCTGCTGCCTGCGCTTATGATAAAAAACACAATCGGCTTTATTACACGCCGATGGGCATAAATCAGCTGAGATATATCGATCTGAATGCCAAATCACCCCGTATCTATTATTTTGAAGGGGAAGCATTCGGCACCTCAGCCAGTTTGCAGGACGAGGCAAATCATATCACACGCATGGTGATAGCTGCTGACGGTAACGGATATGCGCTGAGTAACGACGGTAATCACCTGGTCAGGTTTACAACCGGTAAAAAACCTGTGATCACTGACCTTGGCAATCTTGTAGACGACCAGAGCAACAAGGACGTATCTATACACAACAGGTGCAGCAGCTGGGGTGGGGATATGGTAGCTGACGCATTCGGTAAACTGCACCTGATCTCTGCAAGGCATGCTGTATTTGAGATCGATGTGAACAGCAGGGTCTCCACATTCAAAGGTTACATAACCGGACTGCCTGCAAATTATACTACCAATGGGGCAGTTGTTGACAGTGAGGGCAAACTGATTGTAAGCAGCGCGAACTCCGTTCAGGGATATTTTGAAGTTGATCTGCAATCACTCAAAGCAAGCAAAATAGAATCGAAGTCGCAGGTTTACAATACCTCGGACCTTGCTAACGGATATCTTGCATTGCAAAAAGAAGCCGACCAGAAAGCTTCTGCCGTAAGCGCGGCTTCCATTTTGCAAAGAAGTATCGTGCGTAACGATAATATTTCAATCTATCCAAACCCTGTAACCGACGGGACTTTCAGGTTATACCTGGATAACCAGCGTCATGGTAAATATGAAGTTCAACTTGTGGATCTTACCGGCCGTATTGTGAATACAAGAGTGATCAGCATCGGCGCAAAAGCGCAGGTGGAAGAAATGATCGTGAGCAACAAGTTATCAAAGGGCATGTACCTGGTGAAGGTTGTTGATGGCAGTCGCAAAGCATTGTTTGCCGACAAGCTCCTTGTTCAATAAGCTAAATCATAAAATTCTTAAATCAGGGATAAATATTTGGTAACCGCTGTATGAAGGCTGTAACTTGCTTACAGCCTTTTTTTATATATGATCCGTATTTAATCCTTTACTCAGTGATATGCACGATATAGAGCCATTTTATAACTGGAGACACATTTACACCAGCGAGGAGGACGAGCGATCTCCTTTCTACGGCCGTTTAT
>DASWTK010000282.1:0-10392 GCA_036402175.1 Chitinophagaceae bacterium
CCGGAATTACTGAAATGCGGAGACATTATACCAACTACCTGAAGGGCCTGCCCAATATTAAAGAATACCGGTTGAAGCTCGTTACTTTAAAAACAATTGAGGAGATCCAGCCTGTGCTGAGCGAGATCGTGAACACTTACAAGGGTTTCGAATTCGAACGGAGGAAGGCGGAGTTGGAGCCGGTTGCGTATTCGTGTGGATAAAAGCGGAGTTTGGCCAGAGACATACTCGTGCTGATAAAGGAACAGTTATCGATGCATTGGATGAATTTTTCTAAATAATACATATGGCCTGGTTCATTCTCGTTCTCGCCGGTTTATTTGAAGTAGCATTTACAACCTGCCTTAAGTTGTCTGATAATTTTAGAAATCTTTGGTGGAGCGTGGCCTTCTTCGTTTCTATCACGTTAAGTTTTTTGCTGCTGAATAAGGCTATCCAGACTATTCCGCTGGGCACAGGATATGCGGTATGGACGGGGATTGGTGCAGTTGGTACCGCCCTGATCGGGATATTCATTTTCAAAGAGCCTGCCTATTTCTGGAGAGTATTTTTTATTTTTTTACTGATCAGTTCCATAATCGGGCTGAAGCTGGTTACGAAATAAAGTATTCACCGCTGCTTTTTGTCGTGGGAAAAATGATAACTTATGCCACCAAACCTGCGGTATGAAATTATTACTATCCCTTATTATACTTATTTCCTTTTGTTTTTCTGCTCAGTCGCAACGACCCAATATCATTTACATTATGGCTGACGACCTGGGATATGCAGATCTCAGTTGTTATGGGCGTAAGGATTATCAAACACCAAATCTCGACAAGCTCGCATCACAAGGAATAAAACTGATGAATGCCTATGCAGCTGCTCCACTCTGCACGCCAACACGTGTTGCATTTATGACTGGAAGATATTCCGCACGCACGCCGATCGGGCTTGTAGAGCCAATGGAATGGAGTGCAAGAGACAGTGCAAGGGGGTTGACACCCGACCAGCCTTCAATCGCCACAAGGTTAAAGAAAGCAGGGTATGAAACATACCTGATCGGCAAATGGCATCTGGGGTTTGCTCCGGCCTTCAGCCCGATGAGCAATGGGTTTGATTATTTCTATGGAATTCATGGTGGTGGCATAGACTACGTATCGCACCGATCGCCAAGGGGTGGCGCAAATGATTTGTATGAGAATGACAAGCCTGTTGAAGTAAAAGGGTATATGACAGATCTGTTAATGCAGAAGGCGGTTGATGTAATCAATAAGCCTCGTTCAAAACCTTTTTTTCTCAATATCATGTTCAATGCGCCTCACTGGCCATGGCAGGCACCGGGCGATGCTGCCTATCATGATACAATGCCATGGAGAAGAGGCGGAACTCCTGAGGTTTATGCTGGTATGATGCGAAGCATGGACAGCGCGGTAGGTGTGATAATGAAACTGCTGGATGATAAGGACCTGGCAAAAAATACAATTGTCATTTTTACCAGCGATAATGGCGGTGAGCGTTTTTCAGATATGTCTGTCTACAGAAATAGTAAAGGCACTTTGTGGGAAGGAGGTGTGCGGGTGCCTGCTTTCATACGATGGCCGGGAAAAATCAAACCTAATACCGTTTCAAACCAGGTGGCATCAACATTTGATTGGACTGCTACCATTTTGTCTGCCGCAAACGCAAAACCTGAACCTTCATTTCCTTTGGATGGTATGGATCTCATGCCGGTACTTACGGGCAACCGGAAAGAGATTGAACGTACATTATACTGGAGAAGCTTTCAGCGCATCAACCACAAGTCGATGCGGGATGGTAAATGGAAATACATGCGGGATGAAAAAGATGTAGAGTATCTTTTTGATCTCGTCGCAGATCCATCAGAGAAAAATGATGTAAAGGCTAACCACCCGCAGGTATTTGAACAATTAAAAGCAAAATATGCTTTGTGGGAAAGCAAGATGCTTAAGCCGGTTCCATTATAGTTTAAGTTATTGCTTCTGCACCGCATCAACTATTTCGGGGCTGAGTGGTGAAACAGCCGGATCGAAATAATGAGTCAGTACACCTTTTTCATCTACAAGGTATTTTGAAAAATTCCAGGTCGGGTACTGAGCGTTCCAGCCATTCCGGCTTTTATTGGTAAGCCATTGGAATATCTCATTCTGATTTACTCCGTTAATAACTGTACTTTTTTTAGCAAGCGGAAATGTTACTCCAAAGTTCACACGGCAGAATTCAGCTATCTGTTCATCGGAGCCGCGTTCCTGTTCTTTAAAATCGTTGGCAGGAAAACCAATGATCACCAGTTTGTCTTTGTACTGGTCGTATAATTTCTGAAGATCGTCGTACTGACCTGTAAAGGCACATTCGGAGGCGGTATTTACCAGCAGCACTTTTTTGCCGCGCACAGATTCAAGTTTCAATTGTTCGCCATTGTTCAATTGAATCACTAGGTCATGAAATGATTGCATTGGTTTTATATTTTGAGAATTGGTGAGCACTTTGCTTTTTTGTCCGGAAAGCTTACCCCAGGCAATGATAGCGGGATAAACAGCTTTCAATAGTTTTTGTCGTACGTTCATGTTTCTGGTATTCCGGTTCACGGCTTCCACGTAGATCCAGCCTGCCGTTATAACCAACAGCAACAGAACCACCAGCCGCCTGAGCCGGAGATATTTCTTTACCGCTGTCATAACAAAAATTGTAACAGATTGTTTTAAAGGTAAGCTGAATAGCCTTAAGAATTGCTGCTCACTTCGCTTAACTGCTGAAATACAACGTTAAATAAAGCGCAAACGAAGCAATCTGAGGTCGTTTAACTAAAATTTATTGAATGGTTTGGCAATCTTGCTTATTTTCAATGTTCAAACGCTAAGAAAGTATGAAAAAAATTGTTATCCCGGCATTTGCCCTGTTGGCCGTTGCTTCCGGCATTATGGCTTTCAGGCCCTCGACAACTACAGCTGATGTAATTCAGCCAGCTTATCCTTCTGGTACACAGGCAACAAAGTGGATGGTCGACAAAGGCCATTCGAACGTTAAGTTTTCGGTTACTCACATGGTAGTAGCAGAAACCGAAGGCTATTTTAAGATTTTCGATGGCAGTATGGAGAATACCAAGCCTGATTATTCCGATGCTAAAATTTCTTTCACTGTTGACGTTACCTCTGTGAATACAGATAACGAGAGGCGTGATAATCACTTGAAAAGCGACGACTTTTTCAATGCGGAGAAATTCCCTCAGATGAAATTTGAAAGTACTTCATTTCAACCTGCAGGTGGCAATAAATACAAACTGAATGGTAATCTGACCATCCGTGATATTACAAAACCTATCACTTTCGATGTTACTTATGGCGGTGAATTGAAAACTTCCCGCGGAACAACTATCGGCTTTAAAGCACTGGGCACTGTAAACCGTTTTGATTATGGTTTGAAATGGGACCGCGCTACTGAAACAGGTGGACTGGTTGTTGGGAAAGATGTTGAGATTATTGTGAAGCTGGAGATGAGGCAGGCTGCTGCGCAGTAGGTTTCGGGTTTCGTGTTTAAGGTTTCGGGTTTTCCAAAGACGAAGGCCGTATGATGCGGTAGTGAGTTTTGGGTTTTGGGTTTTGGGTTTTGGGTTTTCCAAAGACGGAGGGCGTTTTGGGTTTTGGGTTTTCCAAACTTGGAAGATTGAAGAAAGAGACTTAAGGATTTAATTTCTGATTATAGGAAAGACCATATAAAAAGGCAGCTTAGGCTGCCTTTTTGCTTTTATCTGAATAACCAACACATCAGAGAGAACGTTCGGTTCATATTTGATTTCTCAACTTTCAACACACTCAGGATTTTTATTGCGGCCATAATGGGCCAATTTCCATTCTTTCACAAACGTTATTCATCCCCCAACCCTCAATTTCTAAATCAACCAACCCCACTCACGAACCCAACCCAAAACCCCAAACCCAAAACCCAAAACTCACCACGACCTCCGTCTTTGGAAAACCCAAAACCCCAAACCCAAAACCCAAAACTCCCTAGGCCCTCCGCCTTTGGAAAACCCAAAACCCAAAACTCAAAACCCAAAACCCAAAACTACCCCTTCTTATCACTCTCAAACTTCCTCTCCGCCGCCTTCGCTTTCTCAAAATCCAACACCACACCATTAATGCAATATCTTAAACCCGTTGGAGGCGGACCGTCTTCGAATACATGGCCGAGGTGACTTTTGCAGCGGCCACACATTACTTCTGTACGCTTCATTCCATGTGTATTGTCAGGCGCGTAAATGATGCTTCCCTTACTGATTGGCTCGTAAAAGCTGGGCCATCCGCAGCCGCTGTCGAATTTTGTATCGCTTTTGAAGAGCGCGTTGCCGCAAGCGGCGCAATAGTATGTTCCGATCTCCTTGAAATCTTCATACTGGCTGGTCCAGGGACGTTCGGTGCCCTTCAGTCGCGCTATGTTGTAAACTTCTTTTGGTAAAACTTTTTTCCATTCTTCTTCCGATATGTTCACTTTGCCGGTATCGGAACGCGAATACACCGGGTTGTTGTTTTTAGTACTATCCATTTTTGACGTTTGTTTGTTAGACGATTGCGAATAACTGCATTGTTGTAAAACGAAAGCCAGCATAAGCAATCCAAAAATTCTGCCCATATTCTTCATCCTGTTCATTTACTAAAGATACGAAAGATGGTCAAGGGCAGATTGTCGTACGAACGACCGTTCGTTAACTTAACAAACCATCAACACCAATCGCCTTAATTGAGAAGATTTCAGGATTTTCGGCTTCTTCAATTTATATTTACCACCCAATTAATTGTTCAAGAGAACGGCAGGCAGCGCCAGCCGCTAAAGGTCAACAGGATGTACAATTTAATTTTATTCGGTCCTCCGGGAAGCGGCAAGGGTACCCAGTCAGAGAAGCTGATTGAAAAATACGGACTAATTCATCTTTCAACAGGCAACCTGCTGAGGGAGGAAATAGCCAATAGCACTGACCTGGGAATGGCCGCAAAGGCGTACATGGACAAAGGCCAGCTGGTACCCGATGAAGTAGTGCTGGGGATGATCGCGTGCAGTCTCGACAATAACGTTCATGCAAATGGGTTTTTGTTCGATGGATTTCCGCGCACAGTTGCCCAGGCCGAAGGACTGGATGCCATGCTTGAGCAAAGAGGTACATCCATCAGCATCGTTCTTGCACTTGAAGTTTCTGAAAAGGAACTGGTTGAACGACTGCTGAACAGAGGACTGACTAGTGGGAGGTCAGACGATAATGAAGAAGTCATTCGCGCCAGAATAAAAGAATACGAAAGCAAAACTTCACACGTAGCCGATCATTATGCGAAATCAGGAAAGGTAGTGCGCGTAAAAGGCGAAGGCAGCGTAAATGATATCTTCGATACCCTTTGCAGTCACATCAATGCAAAGACAGTAGCTTAGCCATTCAAAGACTAACGAATATGGCAGACCAGCAAAAACTGAATTTCCTCCTTAACGAATTTCCGCAACTGGTCAGGCAGTTAGATGGCAATGCAAAGGGGAACTGGGGACTGATGAATGCCCAGCAGATGGTAGAGCACTTTATACTTTCTGTGAAGAACGCCAGTGGAAAATATAAACTTCCTGCAGTAAATGAGGGCGAAGTGCTTGTAAAGTCACGGGCATTCCTCTTCAGCGAAAAACAATTCAGAGAAAACACAAAGAACCCGCTCATTGGAGATCCCTTACCTCCGCATTATCCCTCTATGGAAGCCGCAGTTGCAAAACTGCAGCTGGAGTTGAATTACCTGGCAGAGGTGTTCCAAAATAACCCTTCGCTTACAACACACAACCCGATCTTTGGCGAGCTTGATTTTGAAGGAAATGTTCAGTTGCTTCATAAGCATGCAATGCATCACCTGCGGCAGTTTGGATTGGTGAGCTAATCAAAGTGTTGATTACCTTTGCCGCCAAATTGCCTGTCATGCAGAAATTAGAAAATTATATTACCGGGAAATGGATCACCGGCGACGGACCAGGAGACGCCTTGTTCAATGCCGTCAACGGTGAAGAGATCGCAAGGGCTACTACGAAAGGACTGGATTTCGAAGCAATTCTGAATTATGGCCGCACCGTGGGCAATCCCGCGCTACGCAAACGTACGTTTCATGAAAGGGGCCGAATGCTACGCGAGCTTGCTCTTTACCTGACAGAAAGAAAAGAAAAATTTTATGACATCAGCTATCTCACTGGCGCCACTCGGGCCGATAGCTGGATAGATATTGAAGGCGGATTCGGGAACCTGTTCTCTTACGCTTCGCTACGCAGAAAGTTCCCAAACGAAACATTTTATATGGATGGTGACGGCCATAACCTGAGCAAGGGTGGAACTTTTATGGCGCAGCATATCATGGTCCCCAAGGAAGGAGTTGCGGTTCATATCAACGCATTTAATTTTCCGGTCTGGGGCATGCTTGAAAAATGCGCGGTTAACTGGCTGGCAGGTGTGCCTGCAGTGGTAAAGCCTGCAACAATTACCTCATACCTTACCGAAGCGGTAGTGAAAGAGATCATTGCCTCCGGAATTCTGCCGGAAGGCGCATTGCAATTGGTTTGTGGCTCTGCCGGCGATTTGCTGGATCATGTAAGCTCGCAGGATGTGATCACTTTTACAGGCTCTGCTTCCACCGGGTTAAAGCTGAAATCAAATCCAAATATCCTGCTGCAGAATCTTCCATTCAATATGGAATCGGATTCACTCAATTGCATCGTATTAGGAAACGATGTAGAGCCCGGAATGCCGGAATGGGAAATTTTCCTGAAAGAAGTAAGAAAGGAAATGACGGTGAAAGCAGGACAGAAGTGTACTGCCATCAGAAGAATATTCGTTCCGGAAAATAAAATGGAGGATGTGTGGAAAGCGTTGGGCTCAGCTTTACAGCAAACGACTATAGGCAATCCACTCAACGAAAAAGTAAGAATGGGTGCGCTTGCGGGAAAAACACAGCGCGATGAAGTGAAGGCCCAGGTTCAGAAACTGCTTGCGTCATCGCAGATCATTTATGGCTCGCTGGATAGTGTGGAAGTGATAGACGCTGATGCCCGCAAAGGCGCATTTATGAGTCCGCTATTGCTGATGAACGATAAGCCATTCGAAAGTGAGGAAGTACATACCGTAGAGGCATTCGGTCCGGTAAGTACCATCATGCCGTATAAAACAATGGAAGACGCCATTGAATTATCGAAAAAAGGGAAGGGCTCTCTTTGCAGTTCGATTGTTACCGCCGATAATAGCATCGCAAAAACTTATGTGCTGGGTGCGGGTACATTTCATGGCCGCATACTGGTATTGAACCGCGATTGCGCTAAGGAAAGCACTGGTCATGGTTCGCCACTGCCATTGCTGGTGCATGGTGGCCCGGGCAGGGCAGGGGGAGGAGAGGAAATGGGTGGGCTGCGCGGAGTTAAACACTATATGCAGCGGGTTGCGGTTCAGGGTTCGCCTTCCACTATAACAGCTATCACCAATGTTTACCATCCGAATGCGGCGGGGAAGGAAGATGAAAAACATCCTTTCAGGAAATACTTTGAAGAACTTAAGATAGGAGATACGCTTATAACGCATAAGCGTACCGTAACAGAAGCAGACATTGTTAACTTTGCCAATGTAAGCTGGGACCATTTTTACGCGCATACCGATCACACTTCGCTGGAAGGAACTTTGTTTGAAAAGCCGGTAGCGCATGGGTATTTTATCCTGAGCGCCGCGGCAGGATTGTTTGTTGACGCGAAGAAAGGACCTGTGCTGCTGAATTACGGTTTGGAGGAATGCCGTTTCCTGAAACCTGTTTACGCGGGCAGTACCATTGGTGTGAGGCTCACGTGTAAGGAAAAGATAGAGCAGGAAACAAAAGAAGAGAAAGATATTCCGAAAGGTATTGTGAAATGGCTGGTGGAAGTGAGTGATGAAACCAACGAGCAGGTAGCCGTTGCCACCATCTTGACCATGGTGGCTAAGAAAGGATAACAGGTATGTATAGCTGATATTCTACAATATTTCATTTTCAATTTTTTGTTATGTCAGAAGGTTATGTCAGGTCGGAGTTGCACAATGGAATTACCACCATTGAGTTCTATCATCCTCAAAGCAATTCATTGCCTGGCAAGTTGCTGGAGGCGCTTGCCAATGAAATTCACAGTGTGGCGAATGATGAGGATAGTAAAGTGATCGTGTTGCGTTCCGCGGGCGAAAAAGCATTTTGCGCAGGTGCCTCATTCGATGAGCTGATATCCATAAAAAACGAAGAGCAGGGATTTGCATTTTTCAGCGGCTTTGCTCATGTGATCAACCAGATGAGAAAATGTCCCCAACTGATTATTGCAAGGATCCACGGCAAATGCGTGGGTGGAGGAGTGGGTGTGGCGGCAGCCGCGGATTACTGTATTGCTCATGAAAAAGCGGAAGTCAAATTAAGTGAGCTTGCAATTGGCATTGGTCCTTTTGTAGTAGGGCCCGCCGTTGAACGGAAGATCGGCACGTCTGCTTTTTCGCAACTGGCAATTGACGCAACCTTGTGGAGGAATGCGGAATGGGCAAAAAGAAAGGGATTATTTGCCGAGGTGCACGAAAGCGTGGAAAACATGGATGAATCCATCCGGCGGCTGGCCAATTCGCTCGCGCATTCAAGTCCTGAAGCCATGGCTCAGATGAAAAAGGTATTCTGGAAGGGGACTGAACATTGGGATACGCTTCTTTTTGAGAGAGCTGCTATCAGCGGAAGATTGGTATTAAGCCAGTTTACTAAACAGGCCATCCACAGTTTCAAGACCAAACAGGCTCCGAATTAGTAAAATAAAAAAAGGCCTCTGTGAAGAGGCCCTTAGATTCTTTTCTTTCCCTTCGCCGGCATTACCCGGATCAGGTTCTTTGGGTATTTCTCAGCTTACGTTGGGAAGCACCCCATGAAGAAGAATCTGTGTAAATAAGTACTAAAATGATGCCAACAGGGATTGGCCTTTGGGGGTATTGACCCGCTCCCCAAATTGCGTTCATTCTGGGGTATATTTTCCTATTCCTGAGACGTTTGCAGGTTATTCCTGTTCATATCAACTCCTCTTTAAAAAACCCGAAGAAAAACGGGTGCTGGTCCCACGATTGGTGACGCTTTCGTTAAAAGTAGGGGCAGATTATAAAACCTCGCTTAATTGAGTTAAATTTGTTGTTTATCAATTGGCTGCAGCATTTTCCTGCCTCCTATTAAAAATTATCAGATCTTGTTATTTACCGAATTTGGCCTTGACCCCTGCCTCCTTGAAGGCATCGATGCATCAGGTTATACAACAGCCACCCCCATCCAGGAAAAAGTGATCCCAACCATACTTGCAGGTCACGATTTAATAGCCTCCGCCCAAACGGGTACGGGCAAAACAGCCGCTTTCCTGTTGCCGATGATCAATCAGTTACTGAAGAGCCGCAAGGAAGGTCAGGTTAGCGCTATGATCATTGTCCCAACACGCGAACTGGCAATCCAGATCGGACAGCACCTTGAGGGGCTCTCCTATTTTACCAATATCAGTTCCATTTCCATTTACGGTGGAAACGATGGCAATAACTTCATTACCGAGAAGCAGGCGCTGCGTTTGGGAGCCGACATCGTTGTATGTACTCCCGGAAGAATGATAGCCCATCTGAACATGGGGTATGTTTCGTTGCAGCAATTGCAGTTTTTGGTACTGGATGAAGCAGACCGGATGCTGGATATGGGTTTTCATAACGACATCATGCGCATGATATCGTTTACCCCTGAAAGCAGGCAGACCCTTCTGTTCTCCGCTACCATGCCGGAGAACATCCGCAGGCTGGCAAAAACCATTTTGCGCAATCCTGTTGAAGTAAGCATTGCATTGGCGAAACCACCTGAAAAAATAGTGCAGCAGGCATTTGTGGTGTACGAAACGCAGAAGCTGCAACTGGTGAAACACCTGCTTAAGAACACTCCTTATAAGAATGCGCTGGTATTTTGCAGCCGCAAGCAAAGCGTGCGTCAGCTGGCGCGCGAACTTTACCAGGCGAAATTTGAAATTGGCGAAATGCACAGCGATCTGGACCAGTCGAACCGTGAAGACGTGCTGAACAGGTTCGCGGGCGGACGATTGCCGATTCTGGTGGCAACCGACATCTTATCAAGAGGAATCGACATCGATACAATTGACCTTGTTATCAATTACGACGTACCGCGTGATGGGGAGGATTATGTTCACCGCATTGGCCGTACAGCCCGCGCTGAAGCAGACGGAATTGCGTTTACCCTTGTTGGTGAGAGAGAGCAGCATCGCTTTGCGGCGATTGAGCAACTCCTGGGTAAAGTAGTTGAGAAAGTAGAAGTGTCGAAAGAATTAGGGCAAACACCACCTTACCAGCCGGGAAGCAGGCCA
>DASWTK010000283.1:0-11857 GCA_036402175.1 Chitinophagaceae bacterium
ACCCCCTTCATTTCTTCAGGTCGTCCTTCAAACAAAATCTCTCCTCCCCCGTCGCCGCCTTCGGGTCCAAGGTCAATGATGTGGTCAGCAACTTTTATTACGTCGAGGTTGTGTTCAATTACGAGTACGCTGTTACCACGATCTACGAGTTTGTTAAGTACATCTAGCAGGTGCTGGATGTCTTCGAAATGGAGGCCTGTAGTTGGCTCGTCAAGAATATAAAAAGTCTTTCCGGTATCTTTCTTCGATAGCTCTGTGGCCAGTTTCACCCGCTGCGCTTCTCCTCCGCTGAGGGTGACGGCGCTTTGACCCAATGTGATATAACCAAGGCCAACGTCGTCGAGCACCTTTATTTTCCGGTGCAGATATGGAACGTTCTGAAAGAACTCTTCCGCTTCTTCCACAGTCATTTCCAGTACATCACTTATCGATTTGCCTTTATATCTTATCTCAAGCGTTTCGCGGTTATAACGCTTGCCCTGGCATTTTTCGCAATGAACATATACATCGGGCAAAAAATTCATTTCAATCACACGCATGCCCGCGCCTTCGCAAACATTGCAACGACCACTCTTCACGTTGAACGAAAAACGTCCTGCATTGTATCCGCGGATCTTTGCTTCGGGCACACTTGCGTACAACTGCCTGATTTCCGTAAAGAAACCGCAATAGGTTGCGGGATTACTGCGGGGTGTGCGGCCTATCGGACTCTGGTCGATCTCGATAACCTTATCAATATGTTCCAACCCTTTTATGCTCTTGTAAGGAAGCGGGTTGAATTTTGAATCGTAACAATGTTTGCTGAGGATCGGATACAACGTTTCATTGATGAGCGTTGATTTACCGCTTCCGCTCACACCCGTAACAACAATAAATTTTCCCAGTGGAAATTTTACCGAAACGTTTTTCAGGTTATTACCCGTTACACCTTTCAACTCCAAAGACTTTCCATTTCCTCTTCGTCGCTCTGATGGAACTTTAATTTTCAGATGGCCATTTAAATAGCTCGACGTAAGCGTATCAAGTTTCAGCAATTGATGCGGATTACCTTCGGCAACAATTCTTCCCCCATGAAAACCGGCCTTTGGACCAATATCCACCAGGTGATCTGCCGCAAGCATGATATCCTTATCATGTTCTACCACCAGCACGCTGTTCCCGATATTGCGAAGATTCTTCAGGGCTTCAATCAATCGCTGGTTATCACGCTGATGAAGTCCAATGCTTGGTTCATCAAGTATATAAGTGATGCCCTGCAATTGAGAGCCGATCTGTGTAGCAAGTCGTATTCGCTGTGATTCTCCACCACTCAGTGTTCGTGACGGCCGGTTCAGTGTAAGATATGTCAGGCCTACATCGAGCAGGAACTGAAGTCTCTCGCGGATTTCTTTAAGGATATCCTTTGCAATTACATTTTGTTTCTCATTCAATCTTTTTTCAATTCCTTCGAACCACACTACCATCTTGTCGAGGTTCAGCTCGCAGAGTTCCGAAATGTTCTTGCCACTCACTTTAAACCAAAGGCTGTCCCTGCGCAATCTTGCGCCTCCGCATTCCTCGCATGGTTTTAACTCCATGAATGCTTCGGCCCATTGCTGAATGGCTTCGCTGGAAGTGCTGGCGAACCATCGCCTGAGCTGATTAACCACGCCTTCAAACTCGGTAGCATAAACATTACCGCTCGAAAGCTCATCAAAATCTAACTGACCCGCAGTATCACCTTCTTCTGACCCATACAACAGAATATTTATTGATTTTTGCGACAGGTCTTTCAGCGGCTTGTCGAGACTTATTTTTTTCTTCCTTGCAAGTTGTTGCACCTGTTTGAACACATAAGCTTCACGCTCCTCTCCCAATGGCGCTATTCCGCCTTCATTTATACTCAGGCTCCAATCCGGAATCACTGCATCCATGCTTACCTGGTAAACAGTGCCGAGGCCTTTGCAAACCGGGCAATATCCATAAGGGGAATTGAAGGAAAATGAATTCGGAGATGGCTCTTCATAACTGATGCCGGTATCTTCGCACATCAGTTGCTTGCTGTATTGAACAAGCACGTCAGGCGTGGTTTTTTTCTTGCCGATCAGGTTTTTCAATCCGCTCTTCTCTTCTTCGTGCACCAGCACAAACATCAGGTCCTTTCCCATCTTCATCGATTGCTGAACGCTCTGGCTTATGCGTACTTTCATTTCACTCACCACTGCCAGCCGATCGATCACAACTTCGATATCATGGATCTTGTAACGGTCAACCTGCATCTTCGGGACCAGGTCCTTGATCTCTCCATCAACCCTTACTTTGAGAAATCCTTTTTTCCTGATCTCTTCAAATAACTCGCGATAATGTCCTTTTCGTCCACGAACAATGGGCGCGAGTAAGGTTATCTTCCTGCCTCCGAAACGATGGAAGATGTTATCAACGATCTCTTCTTCACTCCACTTCACCATCTTCTTGCCTGTATTGTAACTATATGCTTCGCCAATGCGTGCGTACAGCAAGCGCAGAAAATCGTACACTTCAGTTACAGTACCAACCGTTGATCGAGGGTTCTTGTTTGTAGTTTTTTGTTCAATGGAAATAACAGGCGAGAGGCCGGTGATCTTGTCCACATCCGGGCGTTCCATTTCACCTACGAATTGCCTGGCGTAAGCGCCAAAGGTTTCCATGTAACGCCTTTGTCCTTCGGCATAAATGGTATCAAACGCAAGCGACGACTTACCGCTTCCGCTGATACCCGTGATTACCACGAGTTTATTCTTCGGAATCTGAATATCAATGTTTTTGAGATTATGAACCCGTGCTCCGTACACCTCGATACTATCGTGAACTTCCACAGGTTCAACCACTTTCTTTTTTGAGCTAGACATAGAGGGCAACGAAATTATTGAAATTTAGAGGGTAAATGCAAAATGAAAAATGTAAAATGCAAAATAGGGTCCCTAATTTTTCATTTTACATTTTGAATTTTACATTTAATTCCCCTACATTTGCGTCAGTTCTTAATATCGCTTATCAAGAAAGGCTGAGGGAAATGGCCCTTTGAAGCCTTGACAACCTGCCATTGTTCTTTGAACAATAGGTAAGGTGCCAACTCCATCCTGATGGAAAATCGGGACAGATAAGTCAGATCCAAAGCTTTTGAATCATACGAATTAACATATTCAAGGCCCGTCTGACTTACAGATGGGCTTTTTTATTTGCTGTAACCCAACAGCAAATGGAAAAGTTAATGGCCGCTCTCCTTTCGTGAAGTGATGCAAGCATGTAAAAACAAGATTTCATCACGCTGCCCTTTTAATAACGGCAGGCTTTAAAACGAAAAACAAATGAGCACAGCCACACAACTGATCCATTCTATTCCGGTAGATGAATTAACCGGGGCCATCAGTGTACCCATTTACCAAACTTCAACTTTTATACAGGAGGCTCCTGGCGTTAATAAAGGGTTTGATTATGCAAGAACGGGAAATCCAACCCGCCAGGCCCTGGAAAACCTGATTGCGACACTGGAAGATGGAACTACGGGTATTGCATTCGGAAGCGGACTGGCTGCCATTGATTCCATAGTTAAACTCCTGAAGGCTGGCGATGAGATCGTGGCAGTGGATGATATCTACGGAGGCGCGTTCAGGTTGTTTACCCAGGTGTATGAAAAATTCGGCATCAAAGTTCATTATACCGATACTACCAATCTGGAAAATGTATTCAACGCCATTACTCCAAAAACAAAACTGATCTGGCTTGAAACTCCCACCAATCCAACGCTGAAGATCTCCGACATACAAGCCATCGCGAAGATCGCGAAAGCCAATGGGTGTTTGCTTTGCGTGGATAACACTTTTGCTTCACCGGCGCTTCAGCAACCTCTTTCGCTGGGAGCTGATATTGTAATTCATAGTGCCACAAAATACCTGGGCGGGCATAGTGATCTGATTGCAGGACTTGTGGTAACAAAAGACAGTGAACTGGGCGCTCAGGTGAAATTTATTCAGAACGCATGCGGCGCAATACTCAGTCCGTTCGACAGCTGGCTGGTGATCCGCGGTATTGAAACACTTCACCTTCGCGTAAAACAACATTGCATCAATGCACAGGCAGTAGCTGAATTTTTATGCAGCCACCCTGCTGTTGACAAGGTATTTTATCCGGGATTGAAAAACCATGTTAACCACGAAGTCGCTGCGCGCCAGGCCAGCGGCTTCGGTGGTATCGTATCATTTACTTTAAAAGATGATACAACGGAAGCGGCCACTGAATTCGTAACCTCCACTCAACTTTTCAAACTGGCCGAAAGCCTGGGCGGTGTAAAAAGTCTGCTTTGCCATCCGGCAAGCATGACGCACAAAAGCATCCCGTCTGAAAAGAGGCAGGCTGCAGGAGTCGCAGACAGTCTTATTCGCCTGAGTGTTGGACTTGAAGACGCAAGCGATCTTCTGAAAGACATAGAGCAGGCACTGGCTTCTGTAAGAAAACCTTTATTACAAACCGCATAAAACAAAAAGATGAGCTTTCATAAACAATTAACGATCGGATTATTTGGCTTTGGCGTAGTTGGCGAAGGATTGTACAAAGTATTGCAGCAAACACCTTCTCTTAGCGCAACAATTAAAAAAGTCTGTATTAAAGACGCGACCAAGAAAAGAAATGCACCTGCGGACTTATTCACTACTGACCGTGACCTGCTCCTGAACGATCCTGAAATTAATGTGATCGTTGAAGTGATCAACGAGTCGGAACCAGCATTTGAAATTGTATCAACTGCACTGCTGAATGGAAAGGCCGTAGTAAGCGCAAGCAAAAAAATGATCGCGGAACATTTGCCAGAATTGCTGGCGCTTCAGGAACAAACGCAACATCCATTCCTGTATGAAGCCGCGGCCTGCGCTTCGATACCAGTCATCCGCAACCTGGAGGAGTATTACGACAATGATCTCCTGCATTCAATCAAAGCCATCGTGAATGGTTCAACGAATTTTATCCTGACCCGCATGTTTGAAGATAAACTCGAATTCAAACAGGCATTGGTGCTGGCGCAGCAACTGGGTTTTGCTGAATCTGACCCACGACTTGACGTGGAAGGATACGACGCAGTGAACAAATGGACATTCCTGCTGACGCATGCGTATGGAATTGTGGCGCATCCTGACACGATACTGTTTAATGGAATTCAGAACCTCAACCGGCAGGACGCTGTAGTTGGTCAGGAAAAAAACTACCAGGTCCGACTGGTTGCGCAAGCCAAAAAACTGCAGAACGGTAAAGTGGCCGCATTTGTTTTGCCTCAGTTTGTGCCGCAGGATGACCATCTCGCGTTTGTAAAGAATGAATTCAATGGCGTGGTGATTGAAAGCGGATTTGCCGATAAGCAATTCTTTTATGGCAAAGGCGCCGGTAGTTTTCCAACGGCCTCTGCAGTATTAAGCGACATAGCTGCATTGAGGTATGAATACCGCTACGAATACAAAAAATTATATCATCATAAGCCGCACGAACTCACCAATGATCTTTATCTGCGGGTGTATGTAAGTTTCGACGACTGGAGCAATATTCCCCGTGAAGATTTTGAATGGATTGAAGAATGGCATGCAAATGAAGCAAGGAAATACTTTGTAGGAGTTGTCAATTTCAACCTTTTGCGGGAAACAAACTGGTGGAAAGAGAATAATACTTCATTGATATTATTACCTGAACCCATCATCGAAGACGTTGAGATCCGCAAGCTGAAGAAAAAGAGCCTGGAATTGGCCGGAGTTGCGTGATCAAGGAGATTTAATGTCCAGAATACATTTTTTAATAGACTATGGCCCATGCTGGCAAAGTAATTGAGGCCGTACCGGGTTATGAACAACTATTGGAATGCGGTGTATTTCAACAATACGCTGCGCGACTGGGTAATTGCAATTTCATTAATTGCCGGACTGCTGCTGTTGGTGAGAATATTCAGGACGGTCATCCTGAAGAGAGTCAAAGCCTGGGCGGGCAGAACTGAAAACACTTTTGATGATTTTGCAGTTCACATTTTGGAGCGGGCAATACTTCCTATGCTCTACCTGGGCGGCGTGTATGCCGGCTTGTCGTATTTACAATTTCCCCCACGGATCGACAGAATACTTCGTGTAGCCTTCATGGTTGCAGCGACTTTTTTTGTGCTGAGGTTTATCAGTGCTTTCATACATTTTTCTTTGCGCAGAATGATAAGGCATCATGAAAACAAAGAGGCGAAAGAAAAACAGTTGAAGGGAATTCTTTTTATAATTAACGCGGTCATCTGGGTAGTTGCGTTTGTATTTGTACTGGATAATATCGGGTATGATATAACGGCTGTTATTACGGGATTAGGTGTAGGGGGTATTGCGATCGCGCTTGCTTCACAGGTCATACTCGGGGACCTGTTCAGTTATTTCGTGATCTTCTTTGACCGTCCATTTGAGATCGGCGATTTCATTCAGGTTGATGATAAAATGGGGACGGTGGAATACATTGGCATCAAGACCACACGCTTGAGGGCGCTTTCTGGAGAACAACTGATATTTTCCAATACAAATCTCACCAATTCACGGGTGCACAACTTCAAGCGGATGCAAACCCGGCGTATTCAGTTCGGCCTGGGAGTGGTGTACCACACGTCTGCCGAAAAGGTGAAGAGGGTGCCTGAGATTGTTAAAGAGATCATTCAATCCATTCCCGATCTGAAATTTGACCGCGGACATTTCGCGGGATATGGAGATTTCAGTCTGAAATTTGATTTTGTATATTTTGTAAATAGTCCTGATTACAATTTTTATATGGACAAGCAGCAAGCGATTTATCTGGCAATTTTTGATTCATTTGAAAAGGAAGGCATTGAGTTTGCGTATCCCACGCAGGAAGTGCTGTTGAAAATGGGGAAGCCAGAGGAAAATGGGGTTAAAAGACCTGATAAGTTGGCCAGAAATTTCTCCTGAGGATTAAAAACTGGGGATTTTCAATTTTAACCCTGCATTTCGGCCTGATTTACCGATATTGACTCTATCTATCTTAATCATATTTGCGTTTTTGGCTGTTTCGGCCTATTTTTGCCTCCCTTTGAAAAAGGGTTAACCACCATCGCTCAGGCCACGGTGGTTGAAACGGGAAGTAGCGCAGGCCGGTAGCGCACCTGGTTTGGGACCAGGGGGTCGCAGGTTCGAATCCTGTCTTCCCGACTTGCCCACCGAAGCTTTAGCGAAGGTGGGCTTTTCTTTTTGTGGGCTCCGTCGGGCGCAGCCCGACTAAATGAGTTCGAACATTGAAACGTTCTTCCGAAAAATGTTCGCTAATTCCTTTAATGTCTCAAAATCTCAGATTTTGTCACTTTAAAGGACTTTTATTTTGCTTTTAATGACGGTTCTATGAGACATTACTATATATGCTTTTATCAGGTTGCTTTATTGCCTTACCTGCTAAAAGCTTAATGTCGCTTACTTCTACTACCTTTCTTTCGTAGTCATTTTGTGCTGCACAAATCATTGCCTGCCCCAACTGACGAATAGTATTTGAGGTTTTGGGAAAGACAGAATTGAAAAGCGGATAAAGCCACGACATAAGCTTCTGTGTTTTTGATAAGTTTTTTTGCCCTTCAGTAAATTTCATCAGACCGGGACGGAAAGCAAATACTTGCTTGAAGGGCATCTTCATTAAATCATTTTCTGTTTTGCCTTTCACTCTGGCCCACATCAACCGCCCTTTTTCACTGCTATCCGTTCCTGCACCACTTATAAATGCAAACGTCATCTGCGACTTTGGGCTTACGGCTTTTGCAAGTGCTAAGGTGGTATTTATTCGAGTTCAAACGTAACACTTACATTGCCTGTGCCCAGGGCAGCAACAAGTCCTGTAACATCATCAATCCGGCCCAGCCTTGTATAGCTATAAGAAGTAGCGAATGTCTTATAGAATAATACTAATGTAGAAGAACCATATAACATCAGGTCACCGGCCTGTATAGTTCCCGGATTGGCTGCACTAGTTGGCAGACTGCTGGGCAAATCAACATACTTTTCATTACCATTCAGTTCAACCATATTCACTGTTAATGGTAACATGGATTTGAAAGCAGTTGCTGTTGCATTGTCATACAATGTTGCAGTAAACGAGCTGGTTCCGATTTTGAGCCTCATTTTAGTTCCAGTTGGGTTTGTATTGTTGATGCTGTTGTTTTCTGCCGGAGTCGCATTCTTGCTGCATGATGCACAACTGATAAGTGATACTGCAAAAAAAGCCATGAAGAGTAATTGTTTCATTATTAAGGTTTTTGTAAGTCTATAACCGTTATTGCCTAATGTCTATAACCGTTATTGCCTAATGCTATTTTCAAGCACCAACTTCTACTCCCTATTGTATTCTTCATCCGTCACCGGCTGCAACCATTGAACAATGCCTTTGTCTGTTTTTTGAAGAATATACATTTGTTGTAATCCTGTATCTTGGCTTGCACCATGCCAATGTTCCACATTCGGTGGGCATTTTACAATATCTCCTTTTCTGATTGTCCGTTTCGGCTGTCCTTTTAGTTGGTGAAAACCGACACCGTCGCCTTTTTGAAAGATCGCTTGCAGTTGGCTGCCCCTGTTGTCTGATTTATTTTCCATACAACCCATTTTAGCACTAACATAGAAGCCATTGCTGTTATCAATAATACTTTCAGTATTCTTGATTTATTGTGCTGCTACGTTAGCTGTTACTGAATCAGCTGCTGCAACTTTTGCTGTCTTGTTCCCCCCATTCTGATTTAGGTGCTGGTTGAAAAAAGTGGATAGCCTGTCAAAAGGAATAACATCCAATCTGTCGTACAAATCAACGTGGGTGGCATTTGGAATAATCACCAGTTCCTTCTGTCCGTCGGCTGCCTTGTAAGCATCTTCGCTGAAATAACGGGAGTGCGCCTTTTCACCGGCAATCAACAAAAGGGGACGGGGTGCGATTTCTTTGATGTATGTAAGAAGCGGCATATTCATGAACGAAAGCGCAGTGGTAGCTGTCCATGCACCATTTGAATTTATCGAACGGGGATGAAAACCGCGGGGTGTTTTATAATAATTAAAATAGTCAACTACAAATTGTGGTTCTCCACCCTGTAGCTTTTCTGGAAGATTATTTTTAGATGGAGCAGGTGTGCCTTTGGCTGCATCTTTCCAACGTTGCTCACTTAATTGCTCCAGTGCCTTTGTTCGATCCACTATTGTCATTTTATCATAATACCCCTTTGCATTTACCCTTGACATATCATACATACTTGTGGTGGCAACAGCTTTCACTCGTTTGTCAACAGCCGTAGCATTTAAGGCAAAACCAGCCCAGCCACAGATGCCGATAATACCAATACGGTTACGGTCAACAGAAGGTTGTAATCCAAGGTAATCGACTGCTGCACTAAAATCTTCCGTATTAATGTCGGGTGAACCGACGTTTCTTGGCTCACCACCGCTTTCACCGGTAAAGGATGGGTCGAAAGCAAGGGCAATAAAGCCACGTTCCGCCATTTGGGCCGCATACAGCCCTGAGGATTGCTCTTTCACTGCACCAAAAGGACCGCTGATAGCCAGGGCTGCTAACGGTTTACCGTTACTATTTTTAGGAAGATAAAAGTCTCCTGCTAATGTAATGCCATAACGGTTTTTGAAGGTGACTGTCTGGCGGGTCACTTTATCGTTTAGCTGAAAGGTGTAGTGCTCTTTGTTTTCTGTGTTTTTCATAGCCTTCTTTTTTTGGTCAGTTTGAGTATATGTTTGTCCAATTATCAAAAAGGACAGGATGGTTAAAAGGATGATCTTTTTCATTTTTATTACTTATGGTTATTGAATTATTTTAATTGTTTTCGCTGGTACTCCGCCAACAATTGTGTTAGCAGGTACGTCTTTTGAAACAACAGCTCCTGCGGCCACTACAGCATTCTCACCAATGGTTACACCTTGTAAGATGGTGGCACCAGCACCGATCCAGGCGTTCCGTTTAATATGTATGCTACCGGTAGTAAGCGTTTGTCTGTCATTTACAGCGATAGGATGGCCTTCTGACAACAAACTCACTTTGGGAGCTAACATTACATTATCATCAATGGTAATCCCGCCCAGATCCAGAAACGTACAATCGAAATTGATAAAGACGTTTTTGCCAACCCTAGTGTTCTTTCCGTAGTTGATTTGGAATGGCGGAAAAACCATTGTCGTGGCATGGACATTACCACCAATTATTTTTGAAAGCAGATTTCTAATCTCTTCCGGATCTGATGCAGCATTCAGCTGAACGAGTAATTTTCGAGTCTCATTACAAGCTTTACTAATCATGTAATAATCCGGATCGTTGAATGGTACAGCTTCCCCATTCAAAAGCCGCTGAAAAATATCTGTGTGTTGTGCATGCATCGTCTGTCGTCTTTACACAGTAAAGGTATTAAGGCTTTATATCCTAAATGGTACACTTATTACGCAAATAGTTTCAAATATTACGTATACTTACAGGTCAGCAATCAATAAAACGAATAAACTAGCCATGGAGAAGATCATCTTGCATGAATCATCCGGGAGTGTGAAGTTTCCGGAAAACTATTTACAGCATTTCCATACGCACATTTTATGCAGCAGAGGGAGTGTGAAATTTGTTTTCAATAATAAACGGTATTCAGCGAAAGCTGGTGAATTTGTGTTTTGGTTTGCTGACAGTCAACTAACAGATCTAAGCTTTTCAAAAAATTTTAAGGGGCATATTTTATTCGTGGAAAGGGATTTTCTGGACAGCAATATTCCAGACCAAAGCTGGAGCATTGATGTCATATTACATTCCCGGGCAAATCCCGTTTTGTACTTACAAGATAAAAATGATAAGGCAAAAGTAGTTTCAAACTTCTCGCTCTTGTATAACAGATATTTGGAGAAGGAACACCTTTTTTACAATGAAATATTGCATTTACAGATGCAACTGTTCCTCTTTGACATGTGGCACATCTTTGCGGCTGAATATGAACGCAGAAAGCGCACCATAGAAAGCGGATCGCTTTACGAAAAGTTTATGCAATTAGTACACGAACATTGTATGCAAGAACGTGAAGTGCAGTTTTACGCTGATCACCTACACATCACGCCGAAGCATCTGAACCATATATGTAAGCAAAATACAGATGTTACTGCATCGGAATGGATTCAACGGTACGCCAAAGAGAGAATTATATTCTTGCTGAAAGAAAAGAATCTAACCATTGCGGAGATTGCCGATAAAATGGAATTTTCAAGCCGCTCCTTTTTCACTCGCTATGTAAAAAAGTTATTAGGGGTAACGCCAAGTGAGTTCAGGAATCGATTGGCATAAAGTGTAACATTACTGAAACTCCTTTCGCTCCTGCGTGCGTTAACGGATTTTTTTATTTGCTTTACCGAAGCTTTACCTCACTAACATTATCGTTGTTCTCAAAATCCATCAGCAAATTATTGGGATCAATCCCGGCTAAAGCTGGTTTACCTGTTACTTCAATTTCTATGCTCTGCATCCCGGAACGGATCCTGTGTTGCTGCATGTATAAGTTCTTATCGGCTTTCGTTCCGCCAGACAGGCCATTAACCCCGATCTGAATCCAGTCGTTCATCTCAACATCGGTTTGAGTTCCATTTTTATCAACAGTATATTTTCTGGCATGGACATCCATTGTCACCTTCCATTTTCCTGACGATGTTTGGGAGGCAATCGCTTTTTCTGTTTTAAATTCCCAATAGGTATTGGTAGCAAATAAATCTTTCAACAGATACTGCATGGAGTCCGGAGTTACAGTTTGTAATTCCTTGTAAAGATCTTGTGGAAGGGGCAAAGCAGTTCCGGTGCTGTATTTTTTGAAAAAGTTCCGGAGCCC
>DASWTK010000284.1:0-14139 GCA_036402175.1 Chitinophagaceae bacterium
AATTAGGAGTTGGTTAATTATTGGGTGTAAATTGGATGACAGTAATTGAATAATTGTAAAAATTATTCAGCTAATGCTACCCGGCTGTTAAACTAATTAGCTAATTGGCTTATTGGCAAAATTGGCTAATCAGCTTATCAACTTCATGGTTCTTATCTTTACGCAAACATCTCCCCATGAAAAAACTACTTATCCTGCTTTTGCAATTATCTGCGTTAGCTACCTATGCTCAAACAGATTCGTTGAAGCCGGCCTATTTACGCTTTCCGACTATCCCTCCTATTCAATTGCTTCAGCTTGACAGCACAACCATTCTAACGAAAGATCAGTTACATAAGAACCGTCCTGTTTTGCTGATGTATTTCAGTCCCGATTGTGACCATTGCCAGCATCAGATGGACGATATAATGAAAGACATAGACGCATTTAAAAATATTCAGCTTGTACTTGCAACGGTGCAGCCATTTGAAATGATGAAGGCATTCCATGAAAAATATCAATTAGACAAACATTCAAATATTTTTCTTGGCAGGGATATCAAATATACACTGCCCCCTTTCTTCCAGATGCGTAACCTGCCATACCTCGCTTTATACAACCGCAAGGGTGACCTGATCACTACTTTCGAAGGCAATGTGAAAACGAAAAAGTTAATTGACGCTTTTTCGAAATAACATGTGGTTCAGCAAATAGCTCCTTACCCATCGGTTCGAATTACAGAACCCAAAACCCAAAACCCAAAACCCAAAACCCTAAACCCTTACCTTTGCCCGCAAATATCTCATCACCCAAAAACGCTTATGTAATGAAAGTTACTGTTGTAGGTGCCGGCGCCGTTGGAGCTACCTGTGCTGATAACATCGCTCGCAAGGAACTCTGCCAGGAGCTGGTTTTGCTGGACATTAAGGAAGGACTTGCTGAAGGCAAGGCCCTGGATATGACCCAAACCGCCACGCTTCTCGGATTTGATACAAGGATCACCGGAAGCACGAACGATTATTCCAAAACAGCTGGCAGCAATGTTGTAGTCATTACTTCCGGCATTCCCCGGAAACCGGGCATGACCAGGGAAGACCTGATCGGGACCAATGCAGGAATTGTAAAAGGAGTGACCGAGAACATACTCAAACATTCACCCGACGCCATCATCATCGTCATAAGCAATCCAATGGATACCATGACATACCTGGCATTGCAGTCGAGCGGCCTTCCAAAGAACCGGATCATTGGCATGGGTGGAACACTCGACAGCGCAAGGTTCAAATGTTATCTCAGCATGGCATTGAATTGTTCTGCGAACGATCTGAACGCGGTTGTAATAGGAGGACATGGAGATACTACTATGATACCGCTCATTCGCTTTGCCACGTGGAACAGTGTGCCGGTAACTAATTTCCTCAGCGCTGATCAGCAAAAACAGATTGTTGCCGATACGATGGTTGGTGGCGCAACGCTTACAAAACTGATTGGTACTTCTGCCTGGTATGCGCCGGGGGCTGCAGGAGCCGCTCTCGTTGAAAGTATTGTACGTGATGAAAAGAAATTGTTCACCTGCTGCGTAAGCCTGAATGGCGAGTACGGACAGAAAGACATCTGCCTGGGTGTGCCGGTGGTGATCGGCAAAAATGGATGGGAAAAGATCGTTGACTTTAACCTGAACGAAGAAGAAAAAGGATTGTTCAGCAAGAGCGCGGATGCGGTCAGGAGTATGAACGATGTTCTGAAAACATTATAGATTCAGTTTGTTCCGAACGGGCGGAATTGCAGTTCGTTGGGCATCAAATTTGTGCGAATAACTTCAAACCAGGACTTATGCGTACGAATGCTGCACTTCCGCCCCACCTCAATACATTACTATTTTTTTTACTGATCACTTTCTTTTCCTGGCAAAACGCTTATGCGCAACCGAACCTGGTTTATCAGCCCGTCATAACTACCGGCCTCAGCTCACCTATTGACATTGTTAATGCGGGTGATGGATCCAACAGGTTATTTGTTGTGCAACAGGGAGGCACCATCAGGGTTTATGATCAGGCGTTCGCTTACCTTGGCAACCTTGTAACTGTAGCAGGTATAAGCACCGGTGGTGAAATGGGATTGCTGAGCGCCGCATTTCATCCGGATTATGAAACCAACCGTTTCTTCTATGTTTATTATACTACGATGGATGGCTCAAACACCAGCTATATAAATGTAGCAAGGTATCAGACAAGAGCGGCTAATCCGAACATCGCAGACGATACTTCCCGCAGGGTCTTATTGACAATTGCAAAGCCAACCGGAACTGATTTTACAAATCATAACGGAGGAAGGCTTCAGTTTGGACAGGATGGACATTTGTATTTTGCTACCGGCGATGGTGGCAGCGGTGGCGATCCATTCAACAATGCGCAGAATGGAAATTCTCTGCTTGGTAAAATGATCCGGCTGAATGTAAATGTTGGACCGGCCAATGCATATGTTGCACCTTATTATACGATCCCTTCCGACAATCCATATGTATCGGATCCCAATGTAAGAGATGAGATCTTTTCGATGGGATTAAGAAATCCGTTCCGGTGGAGTTTCGACCGGCTCACCGGCGATATGTGGATCGGTGATGTTGGTCAGGGAGCACGGGAAGAGATCAATTTCCGCGCGGCAGGCCCACCCAGTCCCGCCAATTATGGCTGGCGTTGTTATGAAGGCAATCTTCCCTACAATACAAGCGGATGCGCCGCACCATCAAGTTACACCTTTCCTGTTTTCGACTACCCCAATCCAAATCCAGGTTCGGCCGCGGTGACTGGCGGACAGGTTTACCGTGGAACAGAGTTCCCAACCATGTACGGAGTATATATAGCATCTGATTTTTATTCAGGCACACATTATAAAATAAGACCCAATGGAAGCGGTGGCTGGTCGGTAACCTCACAACCAGGACCAACCTTCATTGCCGCGTTTGGTGAAGGTGAAGACGGAAGTTTGTATGCGGTTTCATTAGGTGGATCAGTGTCGGAAGTAACAACCAATACGGCTTTGCCGGTCAGACTGATCAATCTGAACGCGATTCGCCGGACAGATCATATCGAGATCAGCTGGAAAACCACAAATGAGGTGGACCTTTCCGGCTTTGAAGTTGAATACAGCCTCGATGGCAGCAATTTTCAGCCGGCTGGTACTATTACAGCCTCGAATAATCTGAATGGCGGAGCTTATTCATTCGAGCATTTTTTAACATCGGCCGGACTTGTTTACTACCGTTTAAAAATCAAAAATATTAATGGGTCAGTTGAGTATTCACCGATTGTGACAACTTCATGGGACAGACAATTGAATGGAGCATTTACTCCGGGTATCATAAGAAATCAGCGCCTGCTTATCACCATATATCAGCCTTTTACATCACTCAGGTTGATTTCATCGGCGGGTACCACCGTGTTTTTGAAGAATATATCGGGAATGACGGGTTTCAATACGATCAGCTTACCACAGCTTCCGGCAGGAGGTTATGTTTTGCAATTAACCGGTAATGGCAGGCATTTCAGCGAAAGGATCGTAATTGCCCGTTAGGTTATTAGGAAAAATACGAAGGCGGCTGGAAATTCCGAATATTGAAAATCAAGCATTACTGCTCTTGTCCTGGAGGGTTGAAGAGATTACTTTTGATATGTCAGTTGATTGATATTGACGGTCAGTTAAATCCAATATCCAGCATCAAAAACCGCCAATATCCAGAAAAAAACCAAGCATCCAAGAATCCAGAAAAAACCAATTAAAATCCAGTATCAATCAACTTTCCTTTTTTTTAAATCCAATACCTTGTGACAAAAACTGATCTATCCGAGTAACCTCCAAGCAACATCTTAAAACGGATTAGAGAGCCTCCGGAACAAACGAACCGGAGGCTTTATTTTTTACAATACTCCCATTTACCCCCACATTCCCATTATCTGTGACTTTTTGCCGGATTGTACTAATGCTTTTTGACAAACGGCGGCGGTATTAAAAGTTTTTTTCAAAAAATTGTCCTTTCTTCATCTCCCCACTCGTCATTTAGCTGTTAACGCTATTACATCATTAATAAAAACACTGACCATGAAAGATTTTATGTTCATTTTCAGGGGTGGCCTTGACCCCAGTTCCGCTTCACCACAAGACATGGAAAACAATATGCAGCAATGGTTTGCATGGATAGAGGACCTTAAGCAAAGAAATATTTATGCAAGTGGAGAGGCCCTCTTGCCTGAGGGGAAAACTGTTCACAAGCAAAATGTGGTAACTGACGGACCATTTGCTGAAAGCAAGGAAATCGTTGGCGGTTTCTTTGTAGTAAAAACCAACACACTGGAAGATGCCCTGGAAGTGGCGAAGTCATGCCCCGACCTTCCACTTGGTGGCAGTGTAGAAGTAAGGGAGGTCATGAAATTTTAGAAACCATTTGTATAGCCATGGAATCCCGCGATCAGTTATTCAACCATCTTTTCCGGCACGAGTCGGGAAGGATGGTTGCTGTTTTAACGCGCATCTTCGGTTTGCATAACCTTCAAATGGCTGAAGATGTTGTGCAGGAAGCATTCCTGCAGGCAATACAGTTATGGAAATTTGACAAGTTACCGGAAAACCCACAGGGGTGGTTAATGCAAACTGCCCGCAATAAGGCAATCGATATCCTAAGGCGGCAGGAATATGCCCGGAAATACTTAAAAGAGACCGGAGGTGAATTACCGGACGTGGAAATGTCAATCGACCGTTTCTTCCATGAGGACGAGATCGCGGACAGCCAGCTCAGAATGATCTTTTCATGCGCACATCCACTTCTGAAAGAAGAAGACCGCATTGCACTTACTTTGAAAACTGTTTCAGGATTCGGCGCGCAGGAGATCGCCAAGTCGTTACTCACCAATGAATCCGTAATTCAAAAAAGATTATTCCGTGCAAAGCAATTCATACGCGAGAATAATATCCAATTCAATATTCCCGTAGGGAAAAACCTGGAGGAACGCCTGAACACAGTACATTCCATCCTGTATCTCGTTTTTAATGAAGGTTACAATTCGATGAAGGCGGATGAGATCATCCGCAAAGACCTTTGTGCGGAAGCAATGCGTTTATGCAGATTGCTTACAGAACACAAACGCTGCAGCCAGCCGGCAACGTTTGCCTTATTATCGCTCATGTGTTTTCATGCGGCAAGATTTGAAAGCAGGCTGAATGAGAACAATGACCTGGTATTGCTGCAGGAGCAGGACCGTTCGAAATGGGATAAGGAACTCATTGCTCTCGGTTATGCTTACCTGAATAAATCCGCTACCGGCGATGAACTTTCGGTTTATCACATTGAATCGGCTATCGCGGCAGAGCATTGCATGGCTACATCGTTTCAGGAAACCAACTGGGAAAGGTTGCTGCGTTTATACGACTTGTTAATGGAGGTAAAGCCGTCTTCGATTGTCAGATTGAGCAGGGCGGTTGTGATTGCTGAATTGGGAAACATACCTGATGCTATTGAATCCATTCTTGGGATTGGGAAGATACATCAGCTCATCAATGACCATTACATTTACAGCGCTGTACTGGGGGACCTTTATAAAAGATTGAGTGATTCGGTTAAAGCGAAACAATATCTGGAGCAGGCGCATGAACTTACTAATTCGTCGGCTGAGAAGAAGTTGATACGGGATAAGATAGAGCAGGTGTTGTTGAATAGCAGGAATTAACTGATCACAGATTTATGTTGATTTATTGGATTTCGCAGATTAAAAAATACAGGAGCACAGATTTAAGATGATTTTTTGGATTTTCGCAGATTAAAATACAGGAGCACGGATTTATAATAATTTATTGGATTTCGCAGATAAAAATACAGGAGCACGGATTTAAACTGACTGTCGCCCTACGGATTGAAAAACTGTCAAATACCTTGTTTTGTATAACGCACCCCATCAGCGAAGCTGATAAAATCCGTGCAATCCACCCAATCCATATAAAATCTGTGCTAAATAATCTCCATACACATCACAAGATCTATCGATTCAAATAACATACTACATCACCTCATCCCAATAATTCAATCCGAGAAATCCATTATATCCGTTAAAATCAGTGCTAAATAATCTCTATAAAAATCTATGCTAAATAATCAGCGATCATAATCTTACATTAATCCGCTCAATCAGTGATTCTATCGAAATCCGTTCCATACATTTGAAATGCCCTAACGGACACTGATCATATCCAATTTTTGAACAGGGCCGGCATGAAAGATTTTTTACTTCAGCAACATCGTACATTCCATCTGTTGCAATGATCTCTTTATTACCAGTAGCGCTTACCCGTTTTGAACTAACAATTTCCCTTTTATCAGCTTTAGCAGCATGTCGAACTCCTGTGATATCTGGCATAACCGAATTACTGCTATAATAAGGATACATCCCGAATTCAGGAACAGTATTACCCCAGAGTGAGATCACCGGCCTGTTAAATGCGGCAGCTACATGCATGAGTCCTGTATCATTGGAAATGATCAGCTTTGAACGCCTTACCAGGTCGGCCGATTCATTTAAACTGAACTTACCGCAGGCATTATAAATTTTTACTGGGTCGGCAGCTGCAATTACCTCGCCCGCTGGTTGATCTTCTTTTCCGCCCAATAATATAACCGGATGGTCTAACCGCTGACAAAGTTCTTTCCATTTATGAATGGGATATTTTTTGGTACTGTGCGCGCCGCCTATTACCAATCCTACATAGCCCGCCAGCTGAGCTGCCGGTATATCAGATTCTTTTACATGCTCGCTATCGGGAATAAAATAATCAAGTCCTTTTCCATCGTTCTTTATACCAAAAGAACGAACCGTTTCCATATACCGGTCGACAATATGCGCATTGGGCAGCACATTCCATTTGAAAGTTGTGTACACCCATTTTTCAACATTCAATTTATTAAATGAAAACGACTTCTTTCCCAGCGCGCGTTTTACTTTTAGTGTACGAAGGTTATGATGAAGATCGATAACATAATCAAAATCCTCACGCTTTAATTCTTCAATAATATTACCAATGTCTTCATCCAGGTAATGCATTTTACTGATGTAAGGATTGGCGGCAAAGAGTGGAGCGAACGAACGCTTTGTGAGAAAATGAACTTCTGCGGTAGCAACCTGTGTTTTAAGGCAGCGCACCACCGGGCTTGTCAGTACAATGTCTCCGATAGAAGAAAAGCGAACGATCAAAAACTTCATATCATCGTTTCAGGAATTCAGATCATAACAAATCCATCCAGAGTTGCGGCATCTCCCATTAACGTATGCATCAATCTTCACGCTTAAAATCAAGATCTGCATCGCCTCAATGCTCAAGATAATTCAGATCCTTGCCGAACGTTTCCCTGGTATACTTTGCCGCAATTATCGTTATCACCATAATGATGATAGCGGTAAGCCATCCGCCGGTAACGTAATCACCGGTGAGGCTTCTAAGTCCTTTGAACAATGGCAATATCAGTACAGTCAGCATGCCTCTTACCATATTCGGGATGGTAGTGGCAGCGGTAGCACGCAGATTTGTGCCAAATTGTTCAGCTCCCATGGTTACAAAAATTGCCCAGAAGCCGGTGCCAAATCCAAGTCCGGCACAGATCCAATACATGCGGTCGGCGCTCCCACCCCACTGTGTGGTAAAGAAAAGCACCATGAACACCGCGGTGATGAAATAAAAAAGATAAAGCGCCTTTTTCCTGCTCCTGAACCACTGACTGATGAAACCTATGAGAATATCGCCGATAGCGATTGCCGCATAAGCATACATGATAGCCTTGCCTGAATCGATCTTTTCCGTTATACCAAAGTATTCACCGAACTCTTTTGAAAACGTTACCAGCACACCAATCACAAACCATGTGGGAAGTCCAATCAGGATACCGAGTATATATCGTTTAAGGCGATCGTTATTATTGAACAGCATTATGAAACTTCCGCGCCTGACATTCAGCTTTTTTACTTCATGGAACATACCGGATTCAAATACCGAAATGCGTAGGATGAGCAAAGCAAGTCCCAGCCCGCCTCCGATAAAATAACAGGTTCGCCATTCAAAGTTCTCTTTCATCACGAACGCGACAACAGCGCCGGTCAATCCAAATCCAGCAACCATGGAAGTTGCCATTCCCCTTTTTTCGCGGGGTGTTATCTCTGAAATGAGTGTAATGCCCGCGCCAAGTTCACCCGCCAGTCCTAATCCTGCAATGAACCGGATCATAGCATACTGGTCGGTTGTCTGAACAAAACCATTCGCGATGTTAGCCAGGGAATATAAAATGATGGAACCAAAAAGTACGCTCAGCCGGCCTCGCTTGTCACCCATTATGCCCCAGATGATGCCTCCGATTAGAAGGCCTGCCATTTGCCACATGATGATATTCTCGCCACTGGTGGTTATTTGTGTATCACTCAATCCCATTGATCGGAGACTGGGTACGCGGATGATACTGAAGAGCAGCAAATCGTAGATGTCGACAAAATAACCCAGTGCAGCAACAATAACAGGAACAGATAAGATTCCGTACTGTTTTTGATTCATTATTCAGACGAGTTAAGGGGTTCAGCGGGATCTTTTTTCTTACCGAATAAAAGCTTGAGAATAACGGGCGCGGTTGTTACCAGTACAATTCCCAGCACAATCACCTCAAGATGTTCCTTCAGATCGTAATTGAATTTGTCAAGGAAGAATTTTTGCAGATAATGTCCTGCAGCGAGCATGGATGAGGTCCATGCAATGCAGCCCACTACATTAAAGAAACCGAATTTCTTCCGGTCCATATTCACAATGCCCGCAACGATTGGCGCAAATGTGCGGATAATGGGAAGAAAGCGTGCGAAAACGATGGCGCCTCCGCCATGTTTGTCGTAAAAGTCCTTGGCCTGGTGAAGATACCGTTGCTTGAAAAGGAACCTGTCTCTCCATGTATACATAGCAGGTCCTATCCGTCGGCCAAACCAGTATCCAACCGCATTTCCCAGTATGCCGGCAATGGAAGTAAGCGTAATAATGATCAGCAGGTTCAGGACATCGCTATTGGTATCATAAATGTACGCGGCAAGCTGGTTGCTGAATATGCCGGCAACAAAAAGCAGTGAGTCGCCCGGAAGAAAGAACCCTGCAAACAGCCCTGTTTCCGCAAAAATGATGAACAACACCAGCCATAATCCGCCATTATCAATATAAAACTGCGGTTGCAGTAACTGACCCCAATGAAACGCTTCAAGTAAAAACATATAGTGTATGGATCTTTTAGATTGTTAACTCTCCAGTTCTCCTTCCCATTTGCTGACCACACTGGTTGCAAGCGCATTTCCCACCACATTTGTCATGCTGCGGAACATATCGCAGAAATGATCAATCGGAAGTATCAATGCCACACCTTCCGGTGGAATATTGAACATGGCACAGGTTGCAAGCACCACTACCAATGATGCCCGCGGAACGCCGGCGATACCTTTACTGGTAAGCATCAGCACCAGCAGCATGGTAAGCTGCGTGCCAAGATCAAGATGAATACCATAAGCCTGCGCTATGGCAAGGATGGCAAAGGTCATATACATCATGCTGCCATCCAGGTTGAACGAATAGCCGAGCGGCAATACAAATGCAACGATCTTATCCTTGCAGCCAAAACGCTCCAGTTCTTCGGTAAGTTTTGGAAAGACCGCCTCGCTGCTGGTAGTACTGAACGCAATCAGCAGCGGACCGCTGATCCTGCGGATCAATTCGCGGATCCTTCCTTTCAGAATGATGAATCCAACGGTTAGTAGTATGAACCAGAGAATGGCGATACCCAGCAGGAAGTATCCGAAGTATATAAGGTAAAAGTTAAAGATGCTTAGTCCTTTTGCGGCTACTACAGCTGCGATGGCGCCAAAAACGCCAAAGGGAGCGAAATTCATAACATAGCCAACCATCTTTAAGATGATATGGGCCGCAACGTCCAGCGCCTTGATAAGTGGTTTGGCAAAATCACCGATTGCGGCGGTGGCTACACCGAAGAAGACCGAAAATACCACCAGCTGAAGCATTTCGTTGGTGGCCATGGCCTCAATGAAGCTTCTTGGAATGATGTGTTCTACGAAATTCTGCAATGAAAAGGTTTGCTGTTTCCCCATGAGGTCCTTGAGACCTGCCGTATCGGCCTGTGAAAGGCTGATGTATTTACCGGGTTCAAAATAATTCACCAGCACCATTCCAAGAAGCAGAGAGATAAGAGAAGCGGTAATGAACCAAAGGATGGCTTTACCTCCTACCCTGCCTACCGTTTTCATATCACCCAGCTTTGCTATCCCTACAACCAGGGTTGTAAATACCAGTGGGGCAATGATCATCTGTACCAGCCTTATGAAAATATTGCTGAGCAGCTTGACATTAGCCGAAAATTTCTGAATTGTTTCAGGGGATGAATTCTCATGGACCACATATCCTGCCGCAACACCCAGTACCATCGCCAGCAGGATAAATAATGTGAGCCGGTTCCCTTTTGTCATAAGCAATTGTCGTTAATGACGCAATATATAGATTAATGTATAAACCCATGACCCGCAAACACCACTGATTTTGACTATAAATAACAGTAAATCTTTTAATTGGCAATCGGGGAAATCTTTTATCTTGCCAGATAAATCTACTTTCTCAGAAAAATCATAACCAACAATCAACGCTGTATGAGCCTCTTCAGAAGAAAAAATTTAGATCTTTTACTATCTCAGGCTGCTGATTCGGACAAGGGTTTAAAGCGAACATTGGGCGCTATGAATCTTGTTGCCCTTGGTATCGGGGCCATTATTGGCGCCGGTTTATTTGTAAGAACCGCAGCTGCCAGTGCCGACGCCGCCGGTCCTGCCGTAACCATTTCATTCATAGTAGCCGCAATTGGTTGTGCTTTTGCTGGTTTGTGCTATGCTGAATTTGCCGCTATGATCCCGATAGCGGGCAGCGCTTATGCATATTCTTATGTAACGATGGGTGAAATGATCGCCTGGATCATTGGCTGGGCATTGATCATGGAATACGCGCTCGGCGCCGCCACGGTTTCAATTGCATGGAGTGAGTACCTCAATAATTTGCTGGGAGGGCAAATTCCGTACGAATGGTGCCACTCGCCCTTTGAGGCGAGGCACGTTGCCACCGGCGATGCAATAAATCAGATAACTACCGCGGTTCCCGACCTGACGAAAGGAGTTAAGGAAGGAGTATTGCTGATCTCGCAAGACCAGTATAAGGCACTTCCGACCGAACTCACAAGCCTTGTTAACAGCACAAGGGGTATTGTGAACGCTCCCGCGCTTATTATTCTTTTGCTGCTGACGCTCCTGCTTATCAGGGGTACACAGCAAAGTGCAGCTGTGAACGCAATCATCGTTTTCATTAAAGTAGCGATTGTAATATTATTTATCATTCTGGGATGGCAGTTCATTAATCCAGATAACCATGATCCTTATTTCATTCCTGCAGGAACGATCGGCCATGAAGGCGTATTCAAGCATGGATGGGGAGGAGTTCTGGGCGGCGCCGCCATTGTATTCTTTGCCTTCATCGGTTTTGATGCGGTAAGTACCGCTGCACAGGAGGCTAAAAACCCGAAGCGCGACATGCCTATCGGTATCCTGGGTTCGCTGGTGGTTTGTACGATCTTGTATATCCTGTTCGGTCACGTTCTTACAGGAGTTGCCAACTGGGCCGAATTCAAAACAGCTGGCAGGGAAGCCTCTGTTTCTTTCGCCATTCAGAATTATATGATCGGTTACTCATGGCTTGCAACGGCCGTTAACGTAGCTATTCTTGCGGGCTTCTCTTCAGTTATTCTTGTGATGCTGATGGGACAGAGCCGTATCTTCTATACCATGAGTAATGATGGTCTTATCCCAAAAGCATTTGGTGCCATACATCCAAAATACAAAACGCCTTACAAAGCAAACTGGCTGCTGTTTGTGTTCGTTGGACTGTTTGCCGCATTTGTTCCGGGAGATGTTGCCGGTGACCTGACATCATTTGGAACCCTGTTCGCATTTGTTCTGGTAAGTGCGGGTGTATGGATCATGCGCAAAAAGAATCCGAACATACCACGACCATTCAGGACACCATGGGTGCCTGTTGTTTCTACTCTTGGTGTACTGGTCTGCACCGGTATGATCATCGCCCTTGACGCACAAACACTGAAAGTTGCGTTCATCTGGATGGCTATAGGACTGGTTGTGTATTTCGCTTATAGCAGAAAGAGAAGCAAGCTGCAGGAACCAGGGCATAGTCCGGGTGAGATACTGCCTACAGCTGATAAATTCGATTAAGAGAATTTTTTATACATAAAACCGCCCATTCAGGGCGGTTTTTTATTTTATGGCATCTCTGCCTATTTTTGCGCGATGGGAAGAATATTTGAAGTACGAAAAGCTACGATGTTTGCCAGGTGGGACCGCATGGCAAAACAATTTACCCGGATCGGGAAAGAAATTGCAATCGCGGTAAAAGCTTCCGGTCCGGATCCGGCAACAAATCCAGCCCTTCGCCGCGCCATGCAGAACGCAAAAAGCGTGAACATGCCCAAGGATCGCGTTGAAGCCGCCATCAAACGCGCCCAGGGTAAGGAAATGGAAAATATAGAAGAGATCCTTTACGAAGGTTATGGCCCGCACGGTGTTGCCATATTGGTTGAAACAGCTACAGACAATCATGTGCGAACAGTTGCAAATGTGAAATCATATTTCAATAAAGGCAATGGCACGCTGGGAAATAGCGGCAGCGTTAGCTTTCAGTTCAAAAAAATGGGCGTGTTCAAATTAAAGCCGGAAGGACTGAACACGGAAGAACTGGAATTTGAACTCATAGATCACGGTCTGGAGGAAATGGGCGAAGGAACGGGTGAGAACAATGAAGAAGTGATAGTGATCCGTTGCGCATTCAATGATTTCGGCAAAATGCAAAAAGCGCTGGAGGATAAAGGTCTGACACCGCTGAGCGCCGAAGTGGAATGGATACCCGGCACTACCGTTGAACTTCCCGAAGATCAGGCGCAGGAAGTACTTAAACTTGTTGACCGGCTGGAACAGGATGAAGACGTTCAGAAGGTTTTTTATAACCTGAAATAAGTGGATCAATCCAAACCGATAATCTTCTTTGATGGAGTTTGCAACCTGTGCAACAGCTCAGTTCAGTTTGTGATAAAGCGCGATAAAGAAAGCAGGTTCAGGTTTGCATCGCTGCAATCGGAGGCAGGAAAGGAATTGCTGGACAGATTCAAAATTCCGCAGAACGACTTCAACTCATTTATTTTACTGGAAGATGATAAGACCTACAGCAGGTCTGATGCCGCGCTGAAGGTATGGTCGAAACTGGAAGGATGGAAATGGACGCGGATATTCTTTGCAGTCCCTGCGTTTATACGGAATGGAGTTTATAATATCATTGCGCGCAATAGGTATCGGTGGTTTGGAAAGCGGGAGGAGTGTATGGTGCCGAGTGAGGAGTTGAAGAGCAGATTTCTGGATTGAGATCACAGATTTTGGGGATATAATCACGGATTTAGAGAAAAAGAACACAGATTTTTTGAGAAATGAACACGGATTTTGGGGATGTAATCAGGGGTTTAGTGAGGAGGAACACAGATTTTTTTGAGAAAGAATACAGATTAGACAGATTTGGGGATTAGGATTATATGAAGATTTCTCCCTTCATAAATTCGGCGCAATGACCAGTGATCATTACGCGGTCGTTCAGCAGTTCACACCAAATATCCCCGCCCCGGTGTGATAACTGTTTGGCGAAAAAACTATTTCTTCCGAGCTCGTTGCACCAGTAAGGAATGATATTACAATGAGCAGAACCTGTTACCGGGTCTTCCGGTACGCCCATTGAAGGATAAAAACACCGCGATACCACATCCGCGCTTTCGCCCCTGGCTGTTATGATAACACCCACCGCATCCACCTGCTTGATTAATGCAAAATCAGGTGATACTTTTCTTACTGCGTCTTCATTATTCAGTACAACAAAATAGTCACGCGACTTCAGAATTTTCACAGGATCACTTATACCAAGACTTTTCAGCAATGCATCATGAGGTTTAACCGCAACCGGCATACGCGAGGGAAAATCGAGCGTGAATTTATCATCACC
>DASWTK010000285.1:0-23841 GCA_036402175.1 Chitinophagaceae bacterium
GCGTCGCTTTCAAAATACTCTTCCAGTGTTGGCTGGGCAATGAACGGCACATGATGCATGGTGCGTTCAATGAGTTCGGTCATATCGAGGAAGCCTACGCGGTTGCGGAGAAATGCATAAACTGCTATCTCGTTTGCTGCATTCAGCACACATGGAAGATTGCCTCCCTTGTTCAAAGCCTCCATTGCAAGCCCGAGGTTGCGGAACGTGCGCAGGTCGGGTTCTTCAAACGTTAACGAGTTCGGTTTCCTGAAATCATAACGGGGGAATTTGTTTTGCAGCCGGTGAGGAAACGCCAGCGCATACTGTATCGGCAATTTCATATCAGGCAATCCCATTTGCGCCTTGATACTGCCATCCTCAAACTGCACCATACTATGAATGATGCTCTGCGGATGCACCAGCACCTGTATCTGGTCTGGTTGAAGATTGAACAGCCAGCGTGCTTCGATCATTTCAAGCCCTTTGTTCATGAGCGTTGCCGAATCGATGGTGATCTTCGCGCCCATGTTCCAGTTGGGATGCTGCAGCGCATGATCGCGTTTTACATTCACCAGGTAGTTCGGCTTCTTGCCAAGGAAAGGACCTCCGGATGCGGTCAGCACAACTTTTTCGATCCTGTTCCGCGTTTCACCAACCAGGCATTGAAAAATGGCTGAGTGCTCTGAGTCAACCGGTATCACAGGCGCACGATGCTCAACCGCTTTTTTCATTACGATATCACCCGCAACAACCAGGGTTTCTTTATTGGCAAGTCCTACCGACTTGCCCGACTCAATAGCTTTTAAAGTTGGCTTCAATCCTGCAAATCCAACAATTGCCGCAAGCATCATATCATAACAATCCATTGCCGCCACATCTTCCAGCGCATTCTCGCCACAAAAAACTTTTACATTGGTATTGGCAAGCGCCTGTTTTACTTTATCAAGCTTCTGCTCATCGCCTATCACAACAACATTGGGATCGAATTGCAAGGCCTGCTTGATCAGCAATTCGGCATTGTGCTGCGCTGTGAGCACTTCAACCGAAAACTTATCGGCGTTATCTGCAATCACCGCTAATGCCTGCGTTCCGATGGAGCCTGTGGAGCCGAAGATCGCTATGCGCTTTAAGGGAATAACAGACATCAGTGAATATTGATTATAGATTATAAGTTTAAATGTACGTGGGACAGTTGTTAATGCTGAACAAATTTTTCAAGTTCCCCGGCCAGCTTTCTGTCGTTGCTCAGCCTGGGCACTTTGTTCTGTCCACCCAATTTACCGATAGATTTCATGTAATCGATGAAACCATTCTTTCTTACCGGACGGATCTTTAACGATTGAAGGATATTTCCTGTGATAAGGTCGTCATAATAAATGTTCTTCTCGCGCAGATGCTGGTCGATGCGCATTCTGAGTCTTTCCAGGTCTGCCGGTTCATTCGCGAATTCAATGAACCATTCGTGGTAAGATTTGCCTTCGCCCTGCTGAATCATCGGCGCCACTGTGAACTCTGTGATCCGCACACCTTCTTCCTCGGCCGCTTTCATCAGGCTGTATTCAACTTCTTCGCCAATCACATGTTCGCCGAAAGCGGAAATGAAATGTTTGATCCTTCCGCTCACAATAAGCCGGTAAGGATTAGTTGAAACAAATTTTACAGTATCGCCCAGGTTATACCCCCAAAGTCCGGCATTGCTGTTGATGATCACCGCGTAGTTCTCTCCCACCTTAACATCGCGAAGGCTTAACCGCGTTGGCTGCTGATCAAAGATCTCTCCCGCTGGTATGAACTCAAAAAAGATACCGCTATTGCTGTTGAGCAATAAACCCTCCGCATCCTGCGAATCCTGGAATGCGAAGAATCCTTCCGATGCAGGGAAGGTTTCGATGGAATGAATTTTCTTTCCGATGCTTTCAAACAACTTGGCTTTATAGGGCTCGAAGTTCACGCCTCCATGCACCAGCAACGAAAAATTCGGAAACAGCTCAGATATTTTTTTTCCGCTCACCTGCATCAGCCGGTCGAAATACATCTGCATCCATGGTGGAATGCCGCTGATGAGCGTCATATCTTTATTAATGGTCTCTTTTACGATGTTGTCCAGTTTTGTTTCCCAATCTTCAATGCAGTTGGTTTCATAACTCGGCAATTGATTGGTGCGCAGATAACCCGGGATGTGATGATTTACGATGCCGCTCAACCTTCCGGTAGGAATGCCTCCGATCCTTTCCAGTTCCGGAGAACCTGAAAGAAAGATCATCTTGCCATCGGCGAACCGTGAGTTTCCGGTTTCGGCCATATAGCAAAGCAGGGCATTGCGGGCCGAATTGATATGATTGGGGATCGATTCGTGCGTAATGGGAATGTATTTTACGCCGCTGGTTGTACCGGAAGTTTTGGCAAAATAAATGGGCTTGCCTTTCCATAGTACATTGTGCTTGCCTTCCTTGATCTGCTCAATGTAAGGTTTGTACTGTTCGTAATCGCGGATGGGGATAGCCTGCTTGTATTCAGTATGGTTGGTAACCTTATCTAATTGATGGTCAATACCGAACACAGTTTTGGAACCGGTTTTCACAATTTCTTTGAATATGGCCTCCTGGTCATCAACCGCGGTTGCCATACCTTTCCGGATCCTGCTATATATAATGGAGGCAAAAGGTTTTGCCAGGAATGATTTTAACTTCATAGCCGTATTGGCAAGCTTTGAACAGGCGCAAACTTAGGGATAATTTTTTTGCCATATATATCAACAATTTCCAACAATAAACCTTACCTTTGCCGTCCTAATTTTGATAGCTATGTTCGCAGTTGTAAAAATAGCCGGCCAGCAGTTCAGGGTACAAAAAGATCAGACTTTATATGTACCCCGCGTTCAGGGCAATGCCGGTGATAAAATTGAATTTGGAGATGTCTTACTGGCCAACCTCGATGGTAAGTTAACCGCAGGGAAGAATGTGAAGGCTACTGTAAAGGCAGAGATCCTTGATCATGTTCAGGGCGATAAGGTAATTGCGTTTAAGATGAAAAGGAGAAAAGGGTTCAGGAAGAAGCACGGTCATCGCACGCATTATACAAAGGTTCGCATCAGCGACATCGCTTAATTATATCCCCAAATTTTAAAATTTATTCTCATGGCACATAAGAAAGGTGAAGGCAGTGTAAAGAACGGACGCGACTCACAAAGCAAACGTCTCGGTGTAAAAATATTTGGCGGCCAGCCTGCGATTGCCGGCAACATTTTGGTTCGCCAGCGCGGTACGGAGTACCATCCTGGAAAAAATGTTGGCGTTGGAAGAGATTTTACTTTGTTCGCTTTAACCGATGGAGTTGTCGAATTTCGTAAGGGAAAACAGGACAGAACCTTCGTTAGTGTACTGCCGGTAGAAGTCACGGCCTGAAAAATTTTTGGAAAAAATATTTTGACAGTTGCAAAAAGTTTTTAATTTTACTAACGTTAAATTCTTTTTACTAACCATTTAAATTCAAAAAACAATGGCAACTGCAAAAAAAGCCGCTAAAAAAGCAGCTCCAAAAAAGAAAGCAGCCGCTAAGAAAGGTGCTTCAAAAAAGAAAGCAGCAAAGAAATCTTCTAAGAAAAGATAACTCTTCGCAACTTTTGAAAATGATATCAAAGTCCCCCCTCGGGGACTTTTTGATTTAAGACTGGTGGGAATTTGAGCACAGATTTAATATGGATCATAGATTTAAAAAGGATTTTGGGGATTTCACAGATGAGAGGAGATAAAGAAATAGTTCCCGCGTGGTAGCCCGATCTCTGGTCAGCTTACTTTATTCCAATCGTCAAACAGCTTTTCACTATTATCTAAACAGTTTCCGTTTTCCGATCATTGACCAGCTTACCCTATCGCGTTCATCCACCGCGCTCAGCGTTTCCCAATCATCCACAACCTTGATTTCCCCTCTTACTAAACACCCTGTCCTCCCCTCTCCAAATCCGGTTACCCTCTACCTCCAATCTGTGAAATCCCCAAAATCCTTTTTAAATCTGTGATCCTCATTAAATCTGTGTAATCCCCAAAATCCTACTTAAATCTGTGATCCCCATTAAATCTGTGATCCCTATTAAATCTGTGATCCCTATTAAATCTGTGATCGCTTTATATTATCTTGTTCCAGTCAGTAACCTAACTCTCCAACATGTTCAAAAAATTGCTTGTTGCCAATCGCGGCGAGATCGCTATCCGCGTGCTCCGTGCCGCTACCGAATTGAACCTTCGCACCGTTGCCATCTATACTTATGAAGATCGGTACTCACTTCACCGCTATAAAGCCGATGAAGCTTACCAGATCGGAAAGAACGACGATCCGCTGAAACCCTATCTCGATATCGAAGCCATCATCGAAGTGGCGAAGCGCGAAAGTGCCGACGCCATCCATCCCGGATATGGTTTCCTTTCTGAAAACGCAACCTTCGCCAGTCGTTGTGCCGAAGAAGGAATCGCGTTCATCGGACCATCACCCCGCGTTATGGAACAACTTGGGGATAAAATTTCCGCGAAGACGGTCGCGGCCTCCGCTTCCATTCCAATGATCACCGGAAGTGAAGCAGATATACGAAACCCTGAGACCGCGAAAAAAGAAGCCGGCCGCATTGGTTATCCCATCATCATTAAAGCCTCTGCCGGAGGTGGCGGAAGAGGAATGCGCGTCGTTCGCTCCGATGAAGATCTTGACCAGGTGCTTCGCGAAGCACAGAACGAAGCAAGAGTCGCATTCGGCAACGATACCGTGTTCTTCGAAAAATTTATTGAATCGCCCAAACACATCGAAGTGCAGATCATGGGCGACAGGCATGGGAACATCATTCACCTTTTCGAACGCGACTGCTCCGTGCAAAGAAGATTTCAGAAAGTGGTAGAGGTAGCTCCGGCCATTTCACTGAAACAGGAAACAAAAAGAAAACTGTACGACTATGCCGTTCGCATTTGCAAGCAGGTGAATTATGATAATGTGGGTACGGTGGAATTCCTGGTCGACAAAAGCGAAAATGTATTTTTCATTGAGGTGAATCCCCGCATACAGGTAGAACATACCGTGACGGAAGAAGTAACGGGTATCGACATTGTAAAAAATCAGATCCTCATTGCCGCGGGAATCAAATTAACCGATCCTGCTATCAATATCCAATCGCAATCGCAGGTCAGCTGTTCCGGTGTTGCCATACAATGCCGTGTAACTACCGAAGATCCTTCCAATGGATTCAAGCCCGACTATGGTACACTGATCGCGTACAGAAACGCGGGCGGTCCCGGTATCCGCCTCGATGAAGGAAGTTCTTATCCCGGCGTTAGCATCTCTCCTTTCTTCGATTCGCTGCTGGTAAAAATTACCGCATCGGGCCGAAATCTCGAAGAAAGCTGCGAACGGCTCGTTCGCACACTAAAGGAATTCCGTATCCGCGGCGTTAAAACAAATGTGGCCTTTCTCGAAAATGTTTTGCAGCACGCCACCTTTCAATCGGGCAATGCTACGGTCGACTTCATCGACAACCATCCCGAATTATTTCAGCTCACCCCCCGCCAGGACCGTGGAACTCGCGTTCTGAAATACGTTGCCGATGTAATTGTGAACGGACATCCCGATGTTCCTGAAGTAAATGAAAAGGCCGCGTTCAGGATCCCTATGCTGCCAGAGGTTGAAAGGAACCGGCAAACTCCGAAAGGTTCAAAAGACCTGTTGAAGGAATTGGGAAGAGATAAATTCATGGAGTGGCTGAGGAACAACCAATCGATTCAATATACCGATACAACCTTCAGGGACGCGCATCAGTCGTTGCTTGCCACACGGGTAAGGACAACCGATATGCTGAAGGTTGCCGAAGCAGTTTCAAAGAACCATCCCGAAATATTTTCCCTCGAGATGTGGGGTGGCGCCACCTTCGATGTAGCGCTTCGCTTCCTGCACGAATGCCCATGGCAACGACTGCAGCTCATGCGCGAAAGCATTCCGAACATTCTTTTCCAGATGCTCATCCGTGGCGCAAATGCTGTGGGATATACCGCCTATCCTGATAACCTGGTTGAAAAATTCATTGAGGAATCGTGGAACAAAGGGATCGACATCTTCCGCATCTTCGATTCACTCAACTGGATGGAAGGACTAAAGGTCAGCATCAATGCCGTTCGCGAAAGAACCGAAGGAATTGCCGAAGCCTGCATTTGCTATACAGGTGATTTTATGGATGAATCCCGGAATCAGAAGTTCAACCTCAATTATTATATCGACCTCGCAAAACAACTGGAAGACGCGGGTGCACACATACTTGGCATCAAGGACATGGCAGGTTTGCTGAAACCCATGCAGGCTAAAATACTGGTTTCGGAACTTAAGAAAAGCATCAGCATTCCCATTCACCTGCATACGCATGATACCGCATCCATCCAGGCGGCAACTTATCTTACGGCAATCGAAGCCGGGGTTGATGTAATTGATGTTGCACTTGCCTCCATGTCGGGACTAACTTCGCAACCCAATTTCAATTCAATTGTGGCCATGATGAAAGGCCATCCGCGGGAATTAAAGATGGATCTTGATAAGCTTAATACACTCTCGAATTATTGGGAGGACGTACGCGAATGGTACTATCCTTTCGAATCGGAACTGAAAGCAGGCACCGCCGAAGTGTATGATCACGAAATTCCGGGTGGCCAGTACAGCAACCTTCGCCCGCAGGCAAGATCACTTGGACTGGAAGACCACTTCCACCAGATAAAAAAGAATTATGTGGTGGTGAACAGAATGTTCGGTGATATTGTAAAGGTTACTCCTTCATCCAAAGTTGTGGGAGATATGGCGCTGTTCATGACCGCCAATGGTTATTCTGAAAAAGATATTCAGGAAAAAGGCGATGGCATGGCGTTCCCCGATTCGGTGATCGGACTTTTTAAAGGCGACCTCGGGCAAACGCCAGGCGGCTTTCCACCGGAGCTTCAGAAGCTGATACTCAAAAACGAAAAAGCGTATACCGACAGGCCCAATGCGCATTTAAAGCCAATAGATTTTGATGAAGCATGGAAAGCGTTTCAAAAAAAGTTCGGCAACCAGTACAAATTCACCGATCTCTTGTCCTATCTCTTCTACCCAAAGGTTTTTGAAGAATATCATCAGCACCTGCAGCAGTTCGGCGATGTATATTATCTGCCTACACCTGTTTTCTTTTACGGATTGAAACCAAACGAAGAAACACTGGTAGAGCTCGCGCCGGGTAAAAGTATCCTTGTTAAGTTCATGTACATGGGCGATACAGACGAGAACGGGAACAAACATGTGTTCTTTAAGCTGAACGGTCAAACGCGGTCGATTGAAGTGAAAGACAAATCATACAAATCAACCAAAAAGACCAATAAGAAAGTAAGTGCTCCTCATGAGATTGGGTCGCCGCTACAGGGAAAGCTTTGCCGCATTCACGTTAAGCAGGGCGATAAAGTGGAAAAGAATATGCCGCTTTTCGCGATCGAGGCAATGAAAATGGAATCCACAGTTGTGGCTACTAAAACCGGTGTCATTAGCCAATTAATATTACCTGAAGGCGTGCTGGTAGAACAGGATGATGTGGTTTTGGAGATTAATTGATTTATTGAATCTGATGTGAATGAATGGTGATTTCGGCCTAATTGGTAAATTCGCGGAGTTATAGAATCTGGCGATGAATGATCGTTACGGTCAAAATAACCAATGCCGGGTAAATTCAACAAAAATCAATGATCGATAATTACTATATCGCAGACCAGTTCGCGTTACTTGCCAAACTAATGGACATTCACGCGGAAAATTCATTCAAGTCCAAATCTTATTCCATCGCCGCATTTAATATTGAAAAACTGCCCGTCCAGCTGGCCGAGCTGCCAATGGAAAAAATCGCTGCCATCAAAGGAATTGGTGATTCCACCGCGCGCAAGATCACAGAGATCACCCAAACAGGGCAACTGAAACAGCTGGATGAAATTATTGAAAGAACTCCTCCCGGTGTGGTCGAAATGCTCAACATCAAAGGACTCGGCCCAAAAAAGATAAACACCATCTGGAAGGAAATGGGGCTCGAAAGCATTGGCGAGCTTTTGTACGCATGCGATGAGAACCGGTTACTTAATTATAAAGGCTTTGGTGCTAAAACCCAGGAAACCGTAAAGTCGTCCATAGAATTTTACCAGAAAAGCCAGGGCAGTCACCTGTATGCTGAAGTGTCGGCATATGTTATGTCTGTTCATATTAAAGTGAGCGGGCAATTCCCCGACGAGAAATTCGAGCTGACCGGTGAGTTCAAACGTCAGCTTGAAGTGATCAACAAACTGGAATGGATCACAACCTGTCAGCCCGTTCAATTGCAATTATTTTTTGAAGCGAATGGATTTACAACCGAAAGCCAGCAGGCGGATCAGATCTCTTTTAAAGGCGAAGAGAACATCCCACTTTCGTTCCAATACGCCAAAGAAGCGGACTTTTATGAAAACCTGTTCGCTACCAGTTGCAGCAGTGAATTCTTAAGCCAATGGAAAACGTCGTTCGGCGAAAATGCATTGCAAAAAATAAGTTCAGAGGAAGATGCTTTCAAAAAACAGAAACTTTTCCATATCCCGGCCTGCCTGCGTGAAAAGAGCTCCATCATTTCAAAGCTTGATAAACCGGTTGCTGACCTGATCCAACCGTCTGATATCAGGGCGCTGATTCATTGCCACAGCAGGTGGAGCGATGGCGTGAATACGATTGAGGAAATGGCGAATGCCTGCATCAAACGTGGATGGGAGTATATGGTCATCAGCGATCATAGCAAAACCGCTGCTTATGCCAACGGACTTACCGAAGATCGCATCAAGGCGCAACACGAAGAGATAAACGAGCTGAATGAAAAACTGAAGCCGTTCAGGATTTTCAAAAGCATTGAGAGCGATATTTTGTCCGATGGTAACCTCGACTACAGCGACAACATTCTTTCTACGTTCGACCTGGTCATCACTTCCATTCACTCTAACCTCAAGATGACCGAAGAAAAAGCGATGATGCGCATCCTGCGTGCGCTGGAAAATCCTTTTACTACCATAATGGGGCATCTTACCGGACGGTTGTTATTAAGCCGCGCAGGTTACCCTGTAAATCACGAAAAAGTTATTGAAACCTGCGCAAAGAATAAAGTTGTGATAGAACTCAACGCGCATCCGCGCCGCCTCGACATGAGCTGGCAATGGATCGACGTAGCGCTTGAACAAGGCGTTCTGATCTCCATCGATCCCGACGCCCACTCAGTAGATGCATACGACGACGTTACCTACGGAACCCTCGCCGCCCAGAAAGGCGGACTAACAAAAGAAAAAAACCTGAGCTCCTTCAGCCTGAAAGAATTTGAAAAATTTCTGGCCCAAAGAAAAAAATAGCCTCTCCGATACCATTTATTGAATAAATGAATAAACCAATTTCCAGTGAGTGAAGGGAGTTAAGATTTTAAATGATCGATTGAAGGGGTTTGGGAAAACACGGTTAAGGGAAATATTAATAATATGATGATGAGGCGTGTCAAATGAAAAATGTAAAATATGAATGAATTGATTAATTATCCAATTACCCAATTCATCCTCAAATCCTCAAATCCTCAAATCATCTAATTAGTCAGTTACTCTCAACACAGGCAACTTCACAAAAAACGTCGTCCCCACCGACTCCGCCGTCTCAAACCAAATATCCCCCCTCACCAATTCAACAATCGCTTTGCTCATTGCAAGTCCAAGTCCGGTGCCCGATGATTTGGTAGTGAAGTTCGGAACAAATATTTTCTGCTGCATCGCGTCGGGGATGCCTTCACCATTATCGGTGATCTTTATCAGAATGGAATGATCCTGGATCTCTTCGGTCAGGCTCACTTTGCGAATTTCTTTTTTATAACAGGCCTCGATGGCGTTTTGCAGCAAATTGGTCAGGAGGCGGTTTATCTGCGTTTTATCCATCATCACCATCACACGCTGCCTCACGGGCGTCCAGGTGAATTCAAGCCGCTCATTGGCTTCGTAGAGGGCTGTAATGGAAGATATCACTTCATGAAGATCGAACACCTCGTTGCGCACGTTGCCGATATTGGCGAATTGTGAAAAGTCGGACGCGATCTTTGACAGGTGATCAATCTGCTCAACAAGCGTACGGGCAACATTCCCGGTCAGCTCTTTTACGTTCGGTGAATTATTATCGATCGCTTTCTGAAGATATTGAATGCTCAGCTTCATCGGAGTAAGCGGATTCTTGATCTCGTGTGCGACCTGCCTGGCCATTTGCCGCCACGCCCCTTCCCTTTCACTCTTGGCCAAAGCCGCCGCGCTGTCCTCCAGCTTATGCACCATCGTATTGTATTCTTTCACCAGCTCACTGATCTCATCGGTGCGGTCCCACCGGATTTCTTCATTCAGCTTACCAAGGTTGATCTGCTGCATCTTCTGGCCTATCAGCGTGAATGATGAAGTGATGCGGTTGGTAATGAACAATGCAATAGCGCCTGCGATGAGGAAAATGAACGCGTTCAGGTTAATGATGGTTACCAGGAAATTGGATATCTCCTGCTTAAGCGCCTGCTGCGAGGTGAATGAGGGAATGTTCAGGTAAGCATATGCATTTCCATTATCATCCCTTACCGGGCAATAGATACTCAGGTAAGACAACAATCCTACTTCTTCCTCATTTACAAACTGCACCAACTGCGAATTGTGCAATTTATAAAATGCCCTCGCGTCCATTTTGTTGCTAAGAATGCTTTTGTCGTAAATCATCGGATTGGAAGACACGATCAGGTTGCCGTTCAGATCATATAGGTTGATATCGGCATCATGAATCTCAGCAACCTCATTTACCAAAAGCTCCAGCTCGCGGGTAGAGCCGGTTTCGTATAGTTTGATGTTGTCGTTAAAAATGGAATGATCGGCAATCTCTGTCTGCAACTCATCGGTCATGATCTGGATAGCGCGACTCAAACGCTCCAGGTTATTCCGGTTGTACCGGTTCACAAAAAAGATAATGGTGGCTATCCCGATCACTACAAATGAAAGAAGGCTGATAAAGATGATGGTGGAATGGATCTGCGACCGGATATTAAGTTGCCAGGTATTTTTGAGCTCTTTTAACCTGAAACGCGATTGTATGATAAGAGATATCAGCCTGAACGATGCAAGCAGGAACAGGAATGCGCTGAACAGGTAAGCGAACAGCGTGATGGCCTCTATGGCAGTATTATCTTTTTTGGCAATGATCACCACCTTTCCCTTTGAATGACGGTACCAAAGCTCATCATATCCATTTCGCTTTATCTGGTCAAATTCTTTTTTGGGAACGTCCTCTTCCTTCAGCCTGATGGAGAATTCATAATCGTTGTAATAGGAGATCAGTCCCCCATTGTTGTAAATAGCATATGAATAAATGGGCGAGTAATCGGCAGCCACCTCCTTGGGCTGACGAAATAATTCAGGTATCAATGCCTCACTCTTGTAACTTTTAGGCTCGGAAAGTACAAACAGGTAACCTACGGTGCGGAACAAGGAATCTGTGATCTCCTTTTTGAAGATATAGGCGAATTTGTCGAACGATTTTTCAAAATATTTTATATCGGGAATACTGGTTGTCTTATCTGTAATGCTGAAGATGGTATTGAGTGTATCGAAAGAAACCGGTTCCTCATTAAACAACGGGCGTCCATCGGCAAGGAACGTATAGATGCGGTTGTCGTACTCATCGAGAAACCCGCTGAAGTTCTTGTTAGCGAGGCTGTCTTTTAAAAACCGGTTGGACGTATCAGTTTTAAAACGTTCAAAATTCGGGTAAAGGAAATCGTTGTCGAAATACGTTAATGCGATACTCAGCCTTCGCTCACTCGAAGGGTCGGCCTGGAACAGCAGCCGTTCGGCCTGGCGCTTGCGCTGTTCCCATTCAATCCTGCTGTTTTCGGTAATGATCACACCCGCAATGGAAAGAGAAAAAATGAAAAGCCAGAAAAGCACTTCAGTTGGATTCAGATTTCCATGCAGTCCCCCGAAATAGCGCTGGTACAACAGCCACATAAAGAACAACAGCCACCCAAGGATGAAAAGATTGGCAGTAGCCGCTGAAGGGGCTCTCACAAATGTTATGACAAGCAATCCCATGGTAGCAACTATCATGTAAATTATCAGTGGATACTGCTTCATTGTTGGGTAAATGATACGGACCAGTATCTGCGACAAAAAGAAATAACCCAGCGCAAGGCATGCCAGCACAATAAAGCCAACCGCGCTGTAAATAGTGAGGCTGAAGAAATCGATCACGTTAAACGATATTCTTCCATCGGCAATGAGACTACGTATAAGATTTGCGAAATAGAATGTGGAAAGAACAAGAAAGGCAAGAATGACGATCACTCTGATCCATTGATTCAATTTACTCTTGTCGGCCACGAAATACATTCCCGCGGACTCGCGGCGGATGAACAGTGCAAGCCAGCAGAAAAGAAATGCATTGATCAGCAGGTCGCCAAGCGAACTTTGCAACATGCCCGAGCTGTAGATCGTGGGGTCGAACAATTCAAGCCTGCGCAAATCAAGCAGCTCGGGGAAAAAGTACGTAGCTCCCCGCATCAGCAGCACAGCCGTTACCAGGAACATAATAGAACGCCACAACCCGAACTCCACCGCTATTTCATGCGCTATCTGCTGAAGAAAATACAGCAGCATCAAAACACCTATAATGATAACTGTAATGGTAAGCCATCCTATGCTTGCGGTTTCCTGCTGTTCCCTTCTTTCGAGGTGAAACGTTGCATTGCTGACTGAGCTTTTCACGCGCAGATCTGTTGGATGGTTAACCAGCTTTACCTTTTTTTCCGCGTAATCATGCCCAACAAATGCATCGGGCAGGTTCTGGAAGGGAATGAAATATCCCCACCGCACAGGAATCATACCGATCACGATAATTGAACCTTTCTGAGGCAGAAAGATAGTTCTTCGCACTACTTCATAAAATCCATTGCGCAATTCCTCGAAATAGGCGGTGTCGGAAAATTGAAGGTGCTCCGGCTCCGCAACCACGTATTGGTTGTTCCAGAATTGCAACGACCATGTGCCATCGAAGTTCTTCGGTTCATAAATGAGGATGGTGTATTCTTTTTTTACCAGTCTTGAGATCTGAACATCATTCAATGTCTGATCGGTCATCTTTCTCAGTAACGCGGTATCCGCTACGATCTTCGAAAAATCACGCTCCCGTTCATGCAGAAAGTCTTCAATGGAGTTGCGTACTACCTTGGCTGATGAAGGGCTATCGAGATAGGTATTTATGATAAAGGCAATAGTAAGGAACCAGCCCGCTGCAATCAGCAGGTACACATGTTTCTTCAATACCTGTACAATGAATGTTTTCAATCAGCTTCCTTTTGCTTTTTGATGGAATTCCAGATGGCATCCATCTCTTCGAGGCTCATGTCGGCAAGAGGCTTCCCCTCGGATATGGCCTGCTGCTCCATTTTAGTGAATCGGGTTATGAATTTCTTATTTGTTCTTTCAAGGGCTGTTTCGGGATCAACGTCAAGGAACCTCGCATAATTAACGAGTGAGAAGAACAGGTCGCCCAGTTCATTCTCCATCTCATGTTTATCGTTTTCCTTCACAGCAACTTTCAACTCTTCCATTTCTTCCTTTACTTTATCCCACACCTGCTCCCTGTTGTCCCATTCAAAGCCCACCTGCTTTGCCTTTTCCTGCAACCTGAGCGCCTTGACCATTGAAGGTAGCGAAACAGGAACGCCTGAAAGTATCGACTTTTTACCTTCCTTCAGCTTGAGCTTTTCCCAGTTCTGCTTCACTTCTTCTTCATCCTGCACTTTTACATCACCATAAATGTGCGGATGCCGATTGATCAATTTTGTGCAGATACCGGTAATTACTTCCTGCAGTTGAAACTGGTTCTGCTCCTTACCGATACGGGCGTAAAATATAAGATGAAGCATCAGGTCGCCCAGTTCTTCCTTTATGCTTTTCCAATCTTCATCGTCAATTGCATCGGCCAGCTCATAGGTTTCTTCAATCGTGAGCGATCGAAGCGTATGAATGGTTTGTTTTTTATCCCACGGGCATTGTTCACGCAGTTCATCCATGATCTTCACGAGGCGGAGAAAGGATTGATCTAAAGTTTCGTTTGAATGCATAATGCGGTTTACAGTTGAAATGCGGTAAGTATAAAGAAGACAACGAACAAAATTACTATAGATATCTGCGCAAGAATGTTGAGCAATATGAATTTAAGGATTGTTTTGCCCCTTCCCTGCCTGTAAAAATTGCGCATTGCCTTGTAATTATAGTACAGGAAGTATATCCAGATTACAGCCTGCAGCCAGTTTAGCCAACCCCAGCCCGACCAGTCAGCAAGTCCTGCCACCCCCATCGATGCCAATAATAAAATGAAAGTGAAAATGTACAGGTGAATGGTGAATATCAGGTGGTCAACATAATAATACTGCTTTCGCCTTATATACAGCAATTGCAGGATCAGCGCAAAGATTGGCAGGGAAACAAATAAAAGTTTCGGAAACTGATGCATGAGCGCATTCAGCCAAACCCGCATAATCGTCGTTTCATCGTCACCATATTTTTCAGCCAGCGTAATCTGCCGCTTTTCCATTAACCTGGTAAACCAGCCATCCCGTTCATCCGCCGGCAGTGTTTTCTGAATGGAGTCGTACTCCTTAATACTTTTATATTCTTCCGGCTGGTAACTGATTTTTATGGGCTTTCCCTTTTTCCGGCGTATTGAATCTCTCCGTATTGCTTTTGCCTCCTTTATTGAATCTTCCCTGATATATTTTTCCAACATCCCCGCACTGGGCAAACTTGAAAATGTCTTTCTAATCTCATCAGAATCCTTTTTATTATCTGCAAACCGGAGAGCCTCCTGTAACCCAACCCGAAGCCCGGAAACAGAATCTTTTCTTGCCTTTTCCTTTAATTCGCCAGGAGGAATAGCCGAATCAAAATCGGTTACGGAAAAGAAAATGACAAAGAAGAAGGCAGACGTAAATATGTACATCCTGATCGGATTCAGGTACCTGACCCTTCTGCCAACAATATATTCAGCTGATAAAAAGCCGGGCCTGGTAACAAGGTATTTAAGTGTGCTGAAGAAACTTCCGTCAAAATGCGTGAGGTCGTACAAGAAATGCGTTACTAACCCCCATACTTTTTCCTTTGGCTCAATATTCTGTTGACCGCAAATATGGCAATAGCGTCCATAAAGCGCTGAATTACAGTTTAGGCAGATCTTTTCCTGGCGTTCCTTGGAATGAGACAATGTAAAATTTTCCCTAAAATAATGAAACCGTTCCACTTAAACCGGCAGATGCCCGTCTGATGTGGATAGCTGAAATTTAACGGTGGATATGTACCTATTACACCGGTTTTTCGTTTTATGGGCTGTTCTATACATTTGCATGCTTTTAAACTGGTCACATTTATGAAGAATATCCTTGGAATAACTGTTTTGCTGCTTTTAACCTTATCTGTACAAAGCCAGTATTATTACAAAGACCTGGTCACCGTAAGGCAAACAAATGCGCAGTGGGCTGTACTGAAGAACAGCAAGGTGAGATCTGTAAAACTTCAAAGCTTCGAAGCAAATAACCAGCCGTCGGAAGGATTCACAATAGAGCAAAGGATCTCCGACAACCGGGTGATCACATCTACCAATACCATATCAAGCGGGACATCGGAACTCACAGCTACCTATAATCCGGAAGGCCGCCTGGTTCAGACAATTGATACCAGCGAAGATTTTCACAGCGTAACAAAATATGAGTACGATGCAAACGGTCGCATCACTTCCATTACCAATAATTCCAGGTCGGGTGAATTCCTTAATAGTGAGGTTCATGTTTGGTCATACGACGCTTCCGGAAAACCATCTGGAATGCTGAAAATCAGGAACAATAGCGATACTACTTACATAAGATTTGTATATGATGGAAAAGACGTTCCCGTGGAAGAGCACGCTACCCGCAAGGGCGCCAGGGAGCCGGAGATCTATTATTATTATGACGACAAGAACCAGCTAACCGACATTGTTCGCTACAGTGTGAAAGCACGTAAATTACTTCCCACCCATATTTTTTCTTACAACACCGATGGCAGTATTGCCGGCATGCTGCTGATACCTGAAGGCAGTAACGAGTACCAAAGATGGTATTATGATTACGATGAACGCGGATTGAAGATCAGGGAGCGGGTATTTAACAAGCAACAGCAGTTGATGGGGAAAGTCGAATACGTATATAATTAGCCCTGGTTTCTGATCGCCGCGGGGTTTAAGAAACCTACCGGCGCTTATCATTCACCGATTTGCAATTTTCTGTCAGAGAATTCTCAGACACTGATAACGCCAAACGTACGTCGGGCCCCGACAAACTACTCCTGCATTTCGTCCCTCAGCTTTCATTTCATCCCCACCCCATGCATTTGGTACCTCATGGCTGCGATCCATCCCGCTGATTTGGAATCGGCTTCAGCACAGGTCCACCTTTGATCCTCAATCAAAAAAACATGTGCGGAAAAGTCATCCTGGCGTTCATAACAACCTTCGCTTTCTCCTTTTCAAATGCCCAGGTCATTATTAAAGGAACAATAACCAACAGTAAAAACGAACCACTCGAAGGGGTCAGCATATCTGTAAAGGATTCTTATTCCGGAACAACAACTGCTCAGGATGGCAGCTATTCTTTTCTAGTGTCGGACCAGGGAACAAAACTGATTGTTGTTACCATGATGGGGTTTGTGGGGGTTGAAAAAGAAATAACAATAAAGGATAGCCTCATATTATTGAATATCCAATTAAAGGAGGCCATCACCGACATGAAGGCGGTGATCATCACTGCCGGAAGTTTTGAAGCCAGTGACAAAAAACGGGGCACCGTATTAAAGTCCATTGATATTGTAACTACTGCAGGTCAACAGGCCGATGTGGTTGCCGCACTCAAAACGCTGCCCGGAGCGCAACAGGTAGGAGAACAGGAAGGTTTGTTTGTGAGAGGTGGGACCGGTGCTGAGACAAGGGTTTTCATAGATGGAATGATGGTCACTAATCCATTCTTCAGCAGTGTTCCCGGCATAGCCCAACGCGCAAGATTCTCCCCGTTGCTTTTTAAAGGAACAGTTTTCAGTACCGGTGGTTACTCAGCCCAGTACGGACAAGGACTTTCTTCTGTACTTATACTCGAAAGCATTGACCTTCCTTCGAGGTCAGAAGTGAACATGATCATATCATCACCCCAGGTCAGCGTGATGAGTCAGAAATTAAATAAAGCAAAAAACGGAAGCACCGGCCTTACTGTCAATTACTCAAATCTAAACCCCTATTTCAGGCTGGTACCACAAAAGTATCATTACACCAAAGCGCCGGAAGCAGTCAACGCCGAATTTAATTTCCGGCATAAAGTAAGGAACGGGATATTTAAGGTCTACGCTTACAGTAATTACAATGAAGTAGGATTCGACCGTCCATCACTGGACCATCAATTTTTTAACGAGCGGTTCTTTCTTCAGAACAGGAACGCTTTTGCGAATGCTACTTACTCAGGCCGTTTGAAAAATGACTGGTTATTGTATGCCGGAACATCCGTCAGTTATAACCAGGACCGGATCAGTCTTCAGACCGCGAATAGTGATACCGTGATAACTTCATTCAAACCGGAATTGACCAATCGTTTGTTTCAGTCGAAAGTGGTGGTCACTAAAAACTTCGCTGGCCTTACCCGGATTCACATCGGCTCAGAATACCAGAATATATCGGATGGAGTATTCGCCAGGGACAGTATCGCCAAAAGACAGATCACTGATAATTACCTCGCAGGATTTATTGAAAGCGATATTTATTATTCTTCCGCCCTGGTAAGCAGGATGGGTGCGCGATTTGAGTACTCAACCTTATTAAAGAAGGCTGTGATTGCGCCGAGGCTGTCATTAGCCTATAAACTGAATCACAAAAGCCAGTTCTCTTTTGCTTATGGAGTGTTTTACCAGAAGCCTGAAACCAATTTTCTTCTGCGGAAGCCTTCGCTGGATAACGCAAGAGCTACGCACTATATCCTGAATTTCCAAAGAACACATAACGGCCAGATATTAAGGATAGAGACATTTTACAAGAACTATACTGGTCTTATCACTACTGACGCGAATGATCCTGCAGCTATCCAGAACAACGGGAATGGTTATGCCAAAGGCGTAGAATTATTCTGGCGCGACAAGACGAGCATCCCACACCTGGATTACTGGGTCTCCTATTCGTTCCTTGATACAAAAAGAAAGTACTTGAACTACCCAGCATTAACACAGCCTTCGTTCGCGGCAAAACACACTTTGAATATTGTGGCCAAGCGTTTCGTAAATATTTTATCAACCCAGTTCAATGCAACCTATTCCTACGCCAGTGGCAGGCCTTATCATGATCCCAACAAGTCAGATAAAGGTTTCATGAACAGCAGAACGATCGAATATCACTCACTTGGCTTACAGGCAAATTACCTGAGAACATTCGGCAACATCAATGCGGTTTTCATAATGAACATCAGCAATGCGCTTGGGTCGAAGCAGGTGTTCGGATACCGCTTTGCAAACGTCGCGAATGCACAAGGGGAATATGCCAGCGAAGCGATGACTCCAATGGCGAAGCGGTTCATATTTATCGGCATGTACCTGAGCATTGGAGCCGACCGAAGAAAATCCATTCTCGATTAAATCACTCAATCAATAAAAATAAAATCATGAAAAAGTTTATCTTTTCAATGCTTGCACTCGGCTATATCGCCAATGGTTTTGCGCAAACTTCCAATTCGTCCATCAAAACGGCTAACGCGTTTGAATCGGCCATGTTGACGAATATCCGCCAGTTGGATACTGCTTCGTCGGCTGCCAGCCTGATCACGCTTGCAAATAACTTTGAGCGCATCGGCAAAGCCGAGAAAATAAAATGGGAACCGTTTTATTACGCGGCATATTGTTACACAGCCATTGCTTTTATGTCGCCCGACAAATCGGCTATCGACCAGTTGGCCGATAGGGCAGAATCTATTTTACAGGAGGCTGAAATCCTTCAAAAGAACAACTCCGAGATCAGTTGCTTGTTTGCAATGATCAATTCCTGCCGCATCCTGGTGGACCCGGCCGGGCGGTTTATGATCAAAGGCAAAGAAGTGAATGCCTTGCTCGCAAAAGCAATGCAGGAAGATGTAAATAATCCACGTATTTACCTTTTGCAGGCAAGGATGCAGCTGCGAACACCTGAAGCATTTGGAGGCGGTAAGCAGGTTGCCAAGGCTTCCGCAGAAATTGCCGTTCAAGAATTCAGTGAGTTTAAGGTAGCAAACAGCATCGCGCCATCGTGGGGGCAGCAACAGGCAATTGCATTGCTGAATAAAATTAATGCGCAGTAATAACTAATTTAGAATTATGTCTCTCATCGGAACTTTCAGGCAGCCATTCCCATACGATGCTTCTATCAGGAGCAAATTGTGGATGGCTGCATTTTTTGGCCTTTTTATTTTCGTATTCCTGATGGTGTTCAAACCATTTGAGCTTGACCGTTATCCATTGCAGCGGTTACTGGTCATCGCCCTGGTTTATGGATCGGTTACCTTCACCTGTGTATTCCTTTCAACGGTACTCTTTCCTGTTTGTCTGCCAACATCATTCACTGAAGATAGATGGACAACCGGAAAGCAGATCTTATTTACGGCAGGTGTAATATTTTTTGTTGGACTGATGAATTACCTGGTATCTCCGCTGATTGTAGAAACCAGCCTCAGTTTTAGAACTGCTGTCTGGTTCCAGGGAATAACTACCGCTATCGGCCTCATTCCTGTAACCATTTTTATTTTGGTACGACAAAACACGCTTCTCAAAAAATTCAGCACGCAGGCAGAGGTCATCGACAAAAAGCTGCTGGAAAAAAATGAATTGAACGAAAACTTCGCCCTCCTGGATGAAAAAAAAAGCGCAAACAAAATCAGGCTGAACGGCGATTATCAGAATGAGAGCTTAGAAATTTATATTGATGATCTGCATTTTATTACTTCGGCAAACAACTACATAAAAGTATTTCACCGGCAGAACGACAAACTTGTCTACTCTATCATCCGTTCAACACTTAAGAAGGCAGAAGAAACACTTCGTGATAATGACGCTTTTTTTAAATGCCATCGGGCCTACATCATCAACCTGGATAAGGTAGTGCATGTGGAAGGCAATGCACAGGGATATAAAATAAGGATCGACGGGCACGACGAGCTGGTGCCGGTTTCAAGAAATCTGAATGCGGAATTTTCGGATAAATTACTGGCGTATAGAAAAGAGGTGTGATAGTAATATCCGTTTAAAATATCGCTGCCTGCGTACCTCCACCCTGGTCGTTACCAAGCTCTGGCAAATTCGGCCATTCGAACTCCTCTATCTTTGATTTCTGATCAGGACGTGGTTTAGGGCTACGGATAGTAAACACCGGATGATAGTCCAACGCTTCAGAAGGCATTTCATAATTGAGGATCTCTCCCATTTGCTGGTCAGTCAGATTGGGATCAAGCCATCGCATTTCGAGTTCCTTTGTAAGAAACAGCGGCATGCGAAAAGCATTATCACCGCAGTTGTGTATCTGGGCCATCACTGAATTTGCGCCGCGGGTGATGAGCGTATACGTTCCACGCATTTCTCCGGTCTCAACGTCGGGAACTGGTGAATAGTGGTAAAGTCCGGGTATGCAAAACAGCTCACGGTCTTTCAGCCTGATAAAATAAGGAACCTTGTTCTTCCACCCTTTTATTTCACGGTGTTCAAAAATACCTGTAACGGGGATCAGGCATCGTTGCCTTCTGATGCGGTGCCAATAAGATCTCTTATCCTCGAGTATCTTTTCGCTTCTGGCATTACACATGGTGGCCCGCTGCTTTTTGATCTTCTCCGGAGTGTTCATATAATCGGCGATCACTCCCCATTCAAACGTTTTCAGTTTGTACAATCCGTCTTCGTTAATGATCACCGGATACTTTCTGAATGAGTGCGCCAGCACGTGTACGCCCGAGTCGAAATCGAACTGCAACTGCTGATCGGCAACGATGCCCTGCAGATAATTGCTTATCTCATCCAATGAAGTAGTGAAGGAAATGTCGTAGCACATAATTTTCAGGCCGTTTCAATGTCCTCAAATTTAATGCGCAATCTCCTGCTATTCCATTTTAAAATGATAAAAAGTTCTCCGAAGGTCAATTCAAGGTTCGGCCGGAAGATGGTATCCCTCCCGATCCGCCAGTCGGTATGTTTTTCAATATAGCGTCGCATATTATCCTTGTACTGGCGGTCGAGCCTTAATTGCAATTCCTCCGCGCTTTTGATAACTGCCCAGAATACCGCGTATTTTGAACCATCCGACAACATCTCATTCACCTTTTGCCGGTGTTCAGCTTTTTCCAGCTGAATGATGGCCGCGTATTTATCGTGCCGTACCGCATTCAGATGCGTTTTGGCAAGTGTGACACTATCATAATTGGTGAACAGCAAAACCGTTTTTCCCTGACCGGTAAGTTCCGGCGCGCGGTGATACGTTTGTGACACCAGGTAAAGCTGTTTCATTTCGATCAGCCTGCTGACAAACTCCTTTCTGAAAGCAAAAAATGGCTGCAGCATCAGTTTCGCACATTTAGAATCTCATTGATATTTGTAGTATACCTGGGCGACAGGTGTGCAGCCTGTCTGCTATAAGGTTTATCAAACCCCTGCACAGCCAGGCGAACTGTTTCCTTCCCCAGGCATTTGTTTATTCCATCCATTGTTTCCATTACCTTCTTGTTCTTTTTCCGGTCCGAGCCATCGAACATACTCATCTGCACCTTGTCCTCCGGCACGATATCCAGGGTCATTACGCCGGCTTTCATATACCGGAAACCAGGTTTGAAGATCAGGTCGAGTCCTTTTGCAGCATACTTAATGATCTCTGAAGTATTGTTGGTCGGCCTTTCGAGCTTTATATCCACCGACTGCATATATTGGTACTCGTCGGTTTTATGCGGATTGGTCTGAATGAACACATGAACAACCCTGCACACGCATTTTTGCTGGCGCAATTTAAGCGAACAGGAGGCCGCGTAATTGGAAACCGCCTCCAGCATTTCGGATCGTGCTGTAAGCCGGTGACCGAACGAACTGGAAGTGCAAATGTTCTTTTTCGCCTTCGGTTCGTATTCATCATCGATACAGGGAATTCCATTCAGTTCATTTTTCAACCGCAAACCCACCACGCTCATATTCGTTCGTATCCAGTCGGACGGCATATTGGCGAAATCCCATGCGGTAAGAATTTTGTTCGATTGCAATCGAAGCGCATGGCGTTTCCCAATTCCGCATATTCCATCTACCTTAGTATTTTTCAGCATCTCCTGTACGAGTTCATTGCTTGCCGCATAAAAAATACCTGTATCGCGATAATTTTTCTTCGCATAATGATTTGCCATTTTCGCAAGCGTTTTGGTAGGCGCTATGCCGATGGTCACCGGTATGCCTGTTTCCCGTTTTATGGTCCTGCGAATGCGCATAGCCAGTAACGGTAGATCGGCGTTGACAAGGTCAAACAGGTCAAGGTATGCCTCGTCAATAGAAAAAATTTCCAATCGGGGAACGTGCCTGGTCAGTATCGCCATCACCCGGTCGCTCATATCACCATAAAGCGTATAATTCGAACTGAAAACCGCAACGTTGTGTTCCTTCAGCAAATCTTGTATCATAAACGCCGGCGTACCCATGGAAATGCCCAGTGCCTTGGCTTCTTCACTCCGTGCAATCGCGCATCCATCATTGTTCGACAATACCACTACCGGTCGGCCTTCCAGCGATGGGTTGAACACCCGTTCGCAGGAGCAATAAAAATTATTACAATCCACCAGCGCATACATACTTCACACTTTTCGGGCATCAGTAATAATGAAAGTGACAACCCCCCATATAACCATGTTCATTTCTTCTTTGACATGGATTGGTTTATACAGAGGATTTTCAGGAGCCAGAAAAATCCCCGCATGGGTTTTCACAAGGCGCTTCACGGTGAACTCTCCATCCAGAACAGCAAGCACAATGTTCCCATGCTGCGGACGAACAGACCGGTCAACCACCAGCAGCGCCTGCGGCGGAATGAACGCGTTGATCATCGAATCGCCCTCCACCCGAATCAGAAAACTCGACGTGGAATTGGGCATGAGCTCGTCATTCAGGTCTATCCTCTTTTGCGCATGGTCCAGAGCCGGAGACGGGAATCCCGCCGGCACCGCGCCGGTAATGTATGCTACTAACCCTTCCATAATCCCGGTTTTGAAGCGAATTTAATGCTAAATTATTTAGTTTTTTGGAGATAAGGAAGTTAGTGGATAAATAATCCGGGTGGCTTACAAAAGTTCATTGCTGCATTCTGTACCGCCCTGAAAGCAGTCCATATTGTAAATGGTAGTAGAAGCGATGTTATTCAGGGCCTCATTGGTCAGGAATGCCTGATGCCCTGTTATCAGTACATTTCGGAAAGTGAGCAACCTGGCAATTAATTCATCCTGCAGAATTTCTTCCGAATGGTCAGAGAAGAACAGGTGTTCCTCCTCCTCATACACATCAAGGCCGAAGTATCCGATCTTGCCCGATTTAAGACCTTCGATCACGTCCTTTGTATTTACCAGGGCGCCACGGCTTGTATTGATAAGCATTACTTTATTTTTCATCCATCCGATCGATTCTTCATTGATGATGTAACGGGTATCCTCTGTCAGGGGACAATGCAGCGAAATGATATCAGCTTCCCTGCAAAGTTCTCCGAGCGAAGTATACG
>DASWTK010000286.1:0-13423 GCA_036402175.1 Chitinophagaceae bacterium
CGCGCATAAAATAACTGTGGCATCACCGTAAAGTCAATTTTGTTACTGGTGAAATAAGTTAGTTGTGTAAACGCATTGAGTTTAACAGCCTGGTTGTCCAGGATCATTGGCGCCAGCTTTATACTGGAGCCAATGAAAACAGTCCGCTCCGATTCGCTGATAACTGCGTGACGATAACTTATCGTTGCCACAATTTCAGGTTCAAGTCCGATCGTCAGCGCAATTTCCTTCTTCACCTGGTTTTCTTTTACAGGAATAAATATTTGGGAAGTTGTTATTTGCGGAATTAGTATGCATAACATTACTATGCATGCTTTGGAAATTAATGTCTGCATGATAATACGTATTAACGCAAGGCATTACGCACCTGCTGTACCAGTTGAGTTGAATGATCTGTGAAAAGAGAAAGATGACCTGCGCCCCCGATAACTTTCAATTGCGCGCGGGGCAGGTATGGCAGTACGTGGTTGATCTGAAAATTTTCAGAAGCAGCGCCGCATGTTCCTGCAATGACTGTGATCTTTCCACTGAAACCCTCAATATTGTTAGACCATTTATCAGCCGCGGTTAGATGTCTTGCATTTTTGGTAAGAATATAATACTGATAACTGCCGAAACGCCACATTGGATAATTGTGAACGATTGATCTGTCGCAGGTAAAATTCCTGGAAGATTTCGGAAGCAGGTCAATTGCTTTATAATCCGCCGCGTTATGATCGCTTGATGTAAGTACCTCATTGGTCCAGAAAAAACCCTGGCCGTCAATAAAAGAGATAGCTCCACCATTGTAACCCGTTTTATCAGCAGGATTCATCTGCCCGGGTTCAATCAGTATCAATCGTGAAACGGCTTCGGGGTTTTCACCTGTATATCTTGTTGCGAATAGTCCGCCATACGAATGACCCAATAAAGAGATCCTGTTTGCAGGGGAGATGGCCCGTTTAACGGCTGTTACCTCTTCCATAAAGCTATCAAACGATAGCTCTTCCTTTGGTACACGCTCAGATAATCCGGCCCCTCTCGGGTCCCACATTACAACATAAAAACTGTCAGCAAGCGCTTTTAATGGAAGCAGCAACCGGAAGTCTGCGCCCGGTCCGCCGGGAAGAACAAACAGTGGTGGGTTTACCGGATTGCCGAATGTCTGAAGATGAAGAGCCCGTTCCTTTCCTGCAACGTTTACAACGAGTTTTGGAAGCAGCGGGTCTTCCGCCGCAGTTGGTGGTACAAGGCTGCCCGTGGATTCTATGTCTTTCACAGAGCATGAAAGGGTACAGACTGATAAAAAGCACAATAGCGTTGAGCCGCTAAACCAATTTCTGAATTTCATAGTACGTCTTTGACAGGATATAAAAAATTAATTCAATCAGCAATATTAAATTGATTAATACGGTGCGGGCTCTGCAATAAAAGCGTGGGGTTGCGAATGTATAAATTCACTTTGTTCCCTTTGATGAATCATGACTCAAACGGTAAGGATTGGGTCTTAAGTTAAACCATGACGGTTTTATACAAAAGATCATCCGGGAAACGCATTTATAAATCCGCGCTTTAACGGACTGTAAAATTAGAACAAATGTACTAATCTGTTGTTTTGTGCAAAAATATTTTTGGGTAACCAAATGGTTCCATATATATTTGTAATTACCTGGTTACATAAAAATCTATTAAATGCAAACAAGAAGAGACGTGTTTCAGGCCATTGCTGATCCAACCCGCAGGGAGATCATCGATCTGCTGTCTCATCAGTCGCTGAACCTTAATGCCGTGGCTGATAATTTCGATATCAGCCGGCCAGCGATTTCCAAACACATTAAAATACTTTCCGAGTGCGGGCTCATCATCATCAGGCAGGAGGGGAGAGAGCGTTTCTGCCACGCTCAACTGCACAAGCTAAAGGAAGTTGCTTCGTGGGCTGAACGGTACAGCGAATTCTGGAACAAGAAACTTGGCGCCCTGGAAGTTTTTCTTTCTAAGGATAAAAAGAGAACAAAAAAGAAATAGCCGGCCCGAAAAATTTTATACATCAATTTTAAATTAAGTGCTATGACAAGTAACACCACAACAAATCACCCTGTAGTGAAAGAAGTACTCCTGGATGCGCCTGTGTCAAGAGTATGGAGAGCTATTACCGACAAGGAAGAAATGAAGCATTGGTACTTCGACTTAACCGGGTTCAAACCCGAAGTAGGATTTGAATTCCAGTTCTACGGTGAAAGCAGCGGAGTGAAATGGCTGCACCTCTGTAAGGTTACAGAAGCGATACCCAATAAAAGACTTTCCTATAGCTGGAGATATGATGGGTATCCCGGAAATTCATTGGTGACTTTTGAGCTGCAGCCGGAAGGCAATAAAACCAAACTGAAACTTACACACGAAGGGCTTGAAACATTCCCTGCGAACGTGCCTGATTTTGCAAAAGAAAATTTCATGGCAGGATGGGAGGCATTGATCGGGAAATCTATCAGGAAGTACGTTGAGGAAAATCGTTGATCAGTTAACCCTCTTCAAGCACTTTCTCCATCTGCATACTTCTTGATCCTTTAATCAGGATGTAAGCGTTTTGCAGATGCTGGTTCCTGTACCAGCCTGCAGCCTCACGGGCATCATTGAACGAAAGGTATGGATGTTTGATCTTCAGAAAATCACCTCCTACCAGTACTACGTCTTTCCATTTGTACCGGCTGATGAGTTCAACGATGCTCATGTGTTCCTGCAGGCTTCCTTCTCCCAGTTCGGCCATCCCTCCCAGCATCAGCACTTTGCTGGATGCAGGAAGTTTGGCAAGATTTTCAATGGCGAGCTTCATGCTGCTTGGATTGGCATTGTATGCGTCAAGGATGATCTTATTTGTTTCTTTTTCCAGCAATTGAGACCGGCTGTTTGATGGAGTATAAGATTCAATTGCATTTCTGATGTGCTCATCACTCACTCCCAAATGCTTTCCCACGCATACTGCCACAAGCACATTGGGAAGATTGTACTGTCCTACAAGCCTGGTGCTGATAAAAGGGATCTGCGCACCTTTGGTAATGGCAACTTCAAGGAACGGTTCACTCTGTGTTACGTTCCCTTCAACGTCTGCACCCGACGTTCCATATTTGATAATTGTTTTAATTCCCCGGCTCATCTCGCGCAGGTACTCATAATCCCACATTACGAAAGCGGTGCCCCCATTGCTTCGCAAATAATCAAACAGTTCACCCTTGCCTTTTCTAACGCCTTCTTCGCCTCCAAAACCTTCCAGGTGTGCTTTACCGCAATTGGTGATAATGCCGTGGGTAGGCAACGTATACTTACAGTAAGAAGCGATCTCTCCGCGATGATTTGCTCCCATTTCAATCACGGCCATTTCTGCATCGGGCCTTACCTGTAAAATGGTCAAAGGAATGCCTATATGATTATTCAGGTTTCCCTGGGTTGTATACGTTTTGAACGATGTTGCCAGCACTGCATGTACAAGTTCTTTTGTGGTGGTTTTTCCATTACTGCCAGTAATGGCAATGAATGGAATGCTGAATTTGCTCCGGTGGAATTTAGCGAGCTGCTGAAGTGTTTCAAGCGAATTTTCGACAACAAGGATATTGGGGTGGGGGTCAGCGGGGGCTTCGTCAACAATCGCATATGCGGCTCCCTGCTTCAGCGCTGCATGCGCAAAAGCATTACCGTTGAAGTTTGGTCCTTTTAACGCGAAGAACAAATCACCACCCTGAAGTTTCCTGGTATCAGTTTGCACCGAAGGATGGTTGCGATAGATTTCATAAAGCTGTTCAATATTCATCGTTCAAAAATAAAGCTTCAGGGTTTATGGGTTATGTCAATACCAGAATAAAAAAAGCCACCAGTTGTCTGATGGCTTTCAATATCATTAAAGAATAACTAGCGTTTTCGTGTGTTCTGGCGACGCTTCGGATAATCGATACCCGTTCTGCGGCCATTACCTTCAGGACTACCAACCCTGTCCATTGCGCAACGGAAGCCAATGGTAGAGCTTGCCTGATCTTCTTCAAGGAAACGGCGTGCGCCCGGGCTCAGCCAGTATGCGCGGTCATTCCAGCTACCACCTTTGATCACGCGTGATTTATCGCTGATAAGGGTAGTAACACCATAACCATAACTTACACCTGAGATCAGGGAGTCACCATCAAGGTAGTTGATCACATTACCTTTCTGATAGTTACGGCGGCTTACGCTTTCTGAATCGGTAACATTACGATACTTGATACGTCCGAGGCTGTCGCGCTCAGGTTTTCCGGTGCTCATATCCAAAGTAGAGAAGTAGTTACCACGGAAAGGAGCAATATCGTCCTTATCTACCGGTGACAAAGCACGGTAAACGTCGCCTACCCACTCACTCACGTTACCTGACATATTATATATACCGAAACCATTTGGATAAAATGATGTAACAGGGGCAGTATAAACCGCACGGTCGTTCAAACCACCGGCAACTCCCATGTTGTCACCGCTACCGCGTTTGAAGTTTGCAAGGAAGCTTCCCTGCCAGCTGCCGCGACGTGCATCACGCAAACCGTTCACATTCTGGCTCCAGCTATAAACCTGCTTGTTGGCAATCAGCTCCTCTCCACGCTTTCCTTCCTTACGGCTGGGTTGCGGGTTCTGGTTGATATAACCAAGGGCTGCATATTCCCACTCAGCTTCTGTTGGCAAACGGTAACCAGGCAACAGGATACCATCTTCGAAAGTAACCTGAGTACGGGGTGTACCATTAGGATTGCGTAAAGGATTCTTCTTGGATTTTGCTCCCGGACCAGGTGTGGTCTGGAACTCACCAAGCAGATAAGATTTTGTGTTGAAGTTTTCCTGTCCGAGACCCTGAATGTTCTTCAATGTGTTCTTGTTCACCAGGCCTCTTTTTACCAGCTCAAGTTCGTTTACCCTGTCAGTACGCCACAGACAGAAGTCGTTGGCCTGCTTCCAGGTTACGCCTACAACAGGATAATAGTTATAAGAAGGGTGACGGAAATAATATTCAACCAGTGGTTCATTATACGCAAGCTCACTGCGCCATACAAGTGTATCGGGCAGGGCCAGGTTGCGAACATCCTGGTATTCGTCACCGTCAAATACTGAGTTTATCCAGTACAGGTACTCGCGGTAGTGTACGTTGGCAACTTCAGATTTGTCGATATAAAATGAGTTGACGGTAACACGGCGGGGAATATTATTCCAGTCGCCCATTACGTCCTCTTCGGCTGCACCCATGGTAAACGTACCACCCTGCACAAACACAAGGCCGGGGCCAGTGCGTTGCTCTTTTTCACGCGCTACCTGGTAGCCGCCCTGATTTTTATCGTTGTAATTCCATCCCGTTACATCAGAAGATTCTTTCTTCTTGCCAAACAGCTTTCCATTTTTACAGGAGGCCAGGAGGGCAGCACAGGTAAATAACAATAGAAGATTTTTCAAATTCATGATCAACAACTTTTAGCTGGTTATTCAAACCTTAAACGGGGGTAGATTCAAAATATTGTACCGATAAAACACTGTTTTATACACAATTGAAACCAGGATTGCGAATATAGGATATTTACTAAAGGAGATAATTTCAAAGATATTCATATTCAGTCTTTTTTTCCTGAATCTGGACAGATTTGGCAGGAAGTTTGTCCCGCTCCGGGACAAGAAATTTACCCCCGAAATGGTCGATTTGAAGTTTGTATATTTAAAATCATTATTTTAGCCACTCCAAAAAATTCTTTATAGCCGCTACAATTTTACTCTTTTTTAACGTTTATAGACTAAAACCAACTCCATATCGGGCTAAAACCCAGTTATTACGGGATTTTTAATTCCTGTCCAACAGTGGAGCGGCCCCCTAAAACTAGAATTCACATGAAAAGCATGACCAAGAAACTGACTGCTGTATTGTTGCTTGCAATAGGAGCAATATCTGTAAAGGCTCAGGATCCTGAGCCGATAAATGTAGTTACTACTGCAGTTCCTTTTCTGCGCATATCGCCCGATTCACGGGCAGGCGCAATGGGAGACCTGGGTGTAGCAACTTCGCCCGACGCCAATTCATCCTTCTGGAATCTGGCCAAGACCCCGTTTGCCACAAATAATGTGGGTATTGGTTTGACCTATACACCCTGGTTGAAGGACCTCGGTCTTAATGATGTATATATGCTGGCCCTTGCCGGTTATTATAAACTGGACGATCAGCAGTCAATATCAGGTTCACTGCGTTACTTCAGCCTTGGTAATATTCAATTTACCGACGAGAACGGTACAAACCTCCAGGAAGGAAGACCACGTGAATTTGGAGTTGACGTGGGATATGCCCGTAAACTGGGTACCAATATCGGTCTTGGTATCGCCCTCCGCTACATCCATTCAAACCTTGCCGGTGGTGTTTCATCCAGCGGTACCAACTATAAAGCAGGAAATGCTGTAGCCGGCGACCTTACGTTCTTTTATACCGGTGTTACTGAAACAAACGGTGGATGGAACTTCGGCGCTACCCTTACAAACCTTGGTTCCAAGATCGGGTATACCAACGACGCGCAGCAGAAAGATTATATACCTGCCAACCTTGGACTGGGTACAACTTATACCACGGTTTTTGATGAAAATAACAAACTGACCTTCGGTGTTGATGTTCACAAACTGCTGGTGCCTACGCCTCCGCAGTTCAATGGTGATCCGAATGATCCGGTTGCAATGCGCGAAGATTCCATCAAAGCAGTAGAGTACAGGAGCAAGAGCGTTATCGGCAGCTGGTTCAGCTCATTCGGTGATGCACCGGGTGGTTTTGGCGAAGAACTACGGGAATTCCAGCTTTCACTGGGCGCCGAATACTGGTATAATAACCAGTTCGCTGTTCGTGCCGGATACTTCTGGGAAGATAAAACAAAGGGTAACCGCAAATATTTTACAGTAGGAGTAGGAGTTAAGTACAATGTATTTGGCTTTAACTTCTCTTACCTGGTTCCTTCAGGCAATGGTACCAACCGGAATCCATTATCAAATACTTTACGTTTCGGCCTGGTGTTTGATCTGGATACCAACAGCGGAAGTTCAGCAGAAACTAAATAAACACCGCAAGATATTACCTGTGAAAAAAACCCGGAAGCGTCCTGTTAGGACGCTTCTTTAATTTAGCACCTTCAAACAGGAAATATGTCATATCGAATCGGGCTGGGGCTGGACTTTCATCAACTGGTAGAAGGCCGGCCATTATGGATCGGAGGCATCACTATCCCGCATCACAAAGGCGCACTCGGGCATAGCGATGCTGATGTATTGCTTCATGCCATCTGCGATGCCATGCTTGGCGCGCTTTCGCTGGGAGACATCGGCATGCATTTCCCTGATACCGATGTCGCCTATAAAAATATCGACAGCAAGATCCTGCTTGAAAGAACCTTTTCGCTTGTTACCGCCAAAGGCTACCAGGTGGTCAACATCGATTCTACCATTTGCCTGGAAGCTCCGAAGATCAAAAAACATTCACCGGAAATGATCGATGTCATCGCATCCATACTGAATATCGAAAAAGATGCAGTATCCATTAAAGCAACTACGGCCGAAAAAATGGGCTTTGTGGGAAGAGAAGAAGGTATAGCCGCGTATGCTACCGTGCTGCTTGTGAAAAAATAGCTTTTCACCGGCATATTGCCGAAGTGCTCATAGACTTTCATATTAACCAATACCTTTGCCGCTGTCCGGCAGGAAGCTTACAAAAACTTTAGCATCCTGATGTACAGGGGACATACAACCGGGCACGTCTAACCGGCAACTATCAGTAAGGATCGTTCCAGTTTAATAAAATGGAATGATTGAATTAATACAAGAATGATGATCAGATTATTTTACTTAGTGGCTTTCGTTTCCCTGGTTGCGGCCGGATGCAGGTCAACCAAGAAGATCCAGTCAGCAATTTCCAAAAAAGATACAACACAGATTGTACGGGTCAATACTGAATTCGATTCTTCGCGGTTCATCAATGATGTATATTCCCGCATCCAGGATAATCATATCGGCTTCAAAACTTTTTCGGCTAAGATCAATGTCGATTACAGGGGAGGTGATGGTAAGAATTATGATTTCAATGCATTTCTGCGAATGCACAAGGATAGTGTGATCTGGGTTTCCATCAATGCGGCGCTGGGCATTGAGGCGTTCCGCATTTTAATAACGCCCGACAGTGTGAAAGTGCTGAACAAGCTTGAAAAAGTAGCACAGATGCGCTCTATGGACTATCTGCAGGAAGTAACACAGCTTCCATTTAATTTCTATACGCTGCAGGAATTGCTGGTCGGCAACCCTGTTTACCTGGACAGTAATATTGTGTCATTCCGTAGGGATGAATCGTCCATTTCACTCATGAGCATGGGTGAGGTTTTCAAACATTATATCACAGTTGGCAATGGCAGTTACCTGTTATCCAGCAGCAAACTGGACGATGCTGAAATAGGCAGGTCACGAACCGCGGTTTTGTCGTACGACGATTATGTATCAAAGGATACGGTAAGCTTTTCAACTAAAAGAAAGATATCGGTGGCGGAAAAAACCAAACTCGACGTAACGCTTGAATTCAAACAGTTCAACTTTAACGAAAACTTAAATTATCCTTTTTCAATTCCGAAAAATTATCGGAGGGATTGAGCGTTAATGAGGGAGCAAGTGGAAAATGGAAAATGAAAAATGGAAAATGAAAAAAGATTCCATGGGAGGGATTTGATAAATTTACATCAGGCATTAAATTCTGTATTTATGAAGTTGCTCATCGCTACTGTTTTTTTTGGAATCATACTTACATTTTCGGCCCTGGGCCAGGGAAAGTCCAAGTCGGAACTGGAGAAGGAACGTTCGGATATTCAGCAGCAGATTGAAAAGGTGCGCAGGTCCCTTGATGAGACAAAGAAGAATAAAAAAGAAACCCTGGGTCAGTTGGCATTGCTTCAGCGGAAACTGCGCTTACGCGAACAGGCGATCAGGAATATCAACGACCAGATCAATGTGATCCAATCCGAAATGAACCAATCGTGGAGAGACATTCTGCGACTTCGCCGTGAATTGGATACCCTGAAACAGCAGTATGAGAAAAGTGTGGTGTATGCCTACAAGAATCGCAGCAATTACGACTTCCTGAACTTTATATTCTCAGCAACCAATTTCAACGACGCGCTGAAGCGTGTTGCATATCTTAAATCATACAGGGCATACCGTCAGCAGCAGGCAGATAATATTCAACTGGCACAAAACCAGCTGAACCAGCGCCTGGGTAATCTGAAAGTTAACCGCGAACAAAAAAGTTCGGTATTAAAGGAAGAAAGCAAACATCGTTCTGAATTATTTAATGAAAAGAAAGAAAAGGATGCGGTTGTTTCCAAACTGCGTTCACGTGAGAAGGAATTGACCAAAGACCTTGCGAACAAACAAAAGCAGGACAGGAAGATCAAGGACGCGATAACTGCGGCGATCCGCAGGGAGATCAAAGAAGAGCAACAACGTCAGGCAGCGCTTGCAGCCAAAGAGAAAGCAAATAATCCAACGCCCAGTAATAATAACGCGGGCAGCACTACCACTACAGTTGCCAAAAAGGAAGTCAAGCCGAAATCGGTGAGCGTATTCGATGCCACGCCATCTGAAAAACTAGCGTCAGATAATTTCGAAAAGAACAGGAATAAATTACCATGGCCTGTAGAAGAGGGCAATGTTTCCATGGAATTCGGATCACAGGCAGTTGAAGGATTGGGCAGCGTTAAATACAATAACCAGGGCATTACTATTGAGACCAAAGTTGGTTCGGCAGTAAAATGTGTGTTCGACGGTGAAGTTTCTTCTGTATTTAATGTGGGCGATGTTGTATGTGTTATTGTAAGGCATGGTAAATACTTTACTTCTTACAGCGGACTTTCAGCAGCCAGCGTATCGAGAGGGCAGCAGGTAAAACTTGGTCAGACCCTTGGAAGGATGGCCGATAAGTCGGACGGCATGGGTGAACTGGAATTCATTATCATGAACGACAAGATGGTAAACATGAGCCCGAGGCAATGGTTGCGTTAATAACGCATCGCTGCGGGATAATCCACTTCTATCTTTTCCGTAAGGAACCTGTTGTATAATTCTTCGTACTGGGGCACTATATTATGAATGTCGAACCTGTCGGCATTTGCCTTTGCATTTTCCCTGAACATCTGGTGAAGCGCGTCATCCTGCAGCAGGTCGATAGCATTTGCGGCCATTTCCTTTATATTTCCCACTGCGCTCAGGTAACCGGTCTTACCATGAATGTTTATTTCCGGCAGACCTCCTGCATTGGTAGAAATTACAGGAACTCCTGCGGCCATTGCTTCCAATGCGGCCAGTCCAAAGCTTTCGTAATCCGATGTCAGCAGAAACAGGTCGGAAATAGCAAGTATCTCTTCAATCTGTTCCTGTTTGCCCACAAACCTCATATCGTCGCAGATGCCGAGGTCACGGCTCAGCCCTTCCGCGGCCGGGCGCTCTGGCCCGTCTCCTACAAATAGCAGTTTACTCGGGATCACTTTATTGACTTCCGCAAAGATGTGTACTACGTCCTCAACGCGCTTCAGCTTTCTGAAATTCGAAGCGTGAATAAGGATCTTTTCATTATTGGGGGCGATCACTTTGCGGAACGCGTCGATTGGCTTTTTACGGAATCGTTGAACATCCACAAAGTTGTGGATCACTTCAATATTTTTTTCAATAGGGAAATTCTTATAAGTTTCGTTGCGCAGGTTATCGGAAACAGCCGTGATGGCGTCGCTCTGATTGATGGAAAAAGTAACCACAGGCGCGAATGTCTTGTCTCTTCCGACAAGCGTAATATCTGTGCCGTGGAGGGTGGTGATCACAGGGATACTCTTGCCCTGGCCTTCCACGATCTTCTTGGCCATATATGCGGCCGACGCGTGCGGAATCGCATAGTGCACATGCAGCAGGTCGAGGTGCTGGTTGAGTATCACATCCACCATGGTGCTGGATAACGCCGTTTCATAAGGTGGAAAATCAAACAACGGATACATGGGTACCCGCACCTCATGATAGAAGATGTTTGCGTTGAATTCGTTTAACCGTACCGGTTGCTGATAAGTGATAAAATGTACCTGGTGTCCTTTATCTGCAAGTGCCTTTCCTAATTCAGTAGCCAGAACCCCGCTTCCTCCAAAAGTTGGATAACAAACAATCCCGATTTTCATACCTGTAATTATGCCTTATTGAAGATCGAAGGTAAAGCAAATTTTACAGGCCGTTCAGCCGTAGCGGCCCATTCATCAAAAAGCTTGGTTAACTTTAGCCGCAAAAATTGGATAATGAGAAGATTTTGCCTGGCATTAACATTATTATTAGCAGGATTTGGTGTATCGGCCCAAAATGAGGATTCGCTGATGATCCGCAGGATAGCTGACGAAATTCTGGTGAACGGAAAAGCTTACGAAAATCTTCGGGTGCTTACCAAGAAAATAGGACAGCGCCTCACCGCTTCCCCGGGAATGTATAAAGCGGAAGCCTGGGGATTAAAAGCGATGAAGGAAGCAGGGGCCGACAGCGCATGGCTTCAGCGGTGCATGGTACCTCATTGGATAAGGGGAGGAAAGGATGAAGCGAAGTATTTTCCTGACAGGAGTCAGAAGAGTTTTTCACTGGACGTGCTTGCCCTGGGAAATTCAAATGGAACAGGGCCCAAAGGTCTTACGGCTCCGGTTGTGCTGATCAATAATTTCGATGAGCTCGAGGCCAGAAAGAATGATGTGAAGGGAAAGATCGTATTCTATAATTACAAATTCAATCCCAAATTTGTCAGAACATTCCAGGCATATGGCGATGCGGTGCGTTATCGCGGTCAGGGTCCTTCACGCGCCGCAAGATATGGCGCGGCAGGAGTGCTGGTTCGTTCAATGACGCATGCAGCGGATAACCACCCGCACACAGGCGGAATGAACTACAACGATTCCTTTCCGAAAATTCCCGCGCTGGCGGTTGGAATACAGGACGCCGACAAACTGGCCGCTGCAATTCAGCAAAGCAATGATGTAAGGTTATTCATCCGTTCCAACGCGAAGATGCTGCCTGATACAATTGGTCATAATGTTATTGGCGAGATCATAGGCAGTGAATTTCCCGACGAGATCATAACTATCGGAGGACACCTTGATTCATGGGATCCGGCCGAAGGAGCACATGATGACGGAGCAGGTTGCGTGCATTCAATTGAAGTGCTTCGGGTGCTAAAGGCAATAGGTTATAAACCGAAGCGTACCATAAGGGCTGTTTTATTTGCGAATGAAGAGAACGGCCTTCGTGGTGGTAACAAATACGCGGAGGAAGCAAAGGCAAAGAACGAAAAGCACATCTTCGCATTGGAAAGCGATGCCGGCGGTTTTACGCCAAGAGCGTTTGGATTCACCATGCCGAAAGAGAAGTTGCAGAAAGTTCGTCAATGGCTGCCATTGTTCGTACCTTATGGTGTGCACGAATTGAATGAAGGAGGCGGAGGCGCTGACATCGGTCCGCTGAACAGAACGCTGGGTACGCCTGTGGCAGGACTGGTACCGGATTCTCAAAGGTATTTCGACATACACCATGCAAGAAGCGATGTTTTTGAAGCAGTGAACAAACGTGAACTGGAGCTTGGCGCAATCAACATGGCAGCGTTGATCTACCTGATAGATAAATACGGACTTTAAAACAAACTCTATATGCGAGGTTTCCTCTGGAAGATCATACTGGTCATCCTGCTGATTGTTGCAGGACTTGTTTACTGGTTCTACTTTAATGTTTACAGCGAAGGGGAAAGAAAAGGCACACTGATAAAAATCACCAAAAAGGGAAATGTGTTCAAAACCACCGAAGGTGAAATGTGGCTCAGCTGCCGTAATATGATGAACGCGGAGAAATTTTATTTTTCCGTTGTTGATGACGCTCTTGCGGATTCCTTGAAGAATTTACAGGATGAGTGTGTACAGCTTTCGTATACTCAATTCCGTAAGTCGATACCATGGCGGGGGGATAGTGAGTATGTTGTGACGGGGTTTACGAGGGTTGGGAAATAGTTTCGGGTTTCGGGTTTTGGGTTTTGGGTTCGTTAGGTCGGAGATGTTGAGTAATTGGAAAGTGTAAGTTTGAGGGTTAGGCGAGTAAACAAAATATTGCCGGCTGCTTATGCAGGTCCGGCATTTTTTTTTGCCAGTCACTTATCTTTTTTGTGTGAATGGATTCGTTGGGCGCGGTAATGTTTGCTGCAACACAAAGTCGGGTAGAGGGGTGGCAGGTTTTTTTCAGTGTTTCCAGTAACTGGTTGTTGCGGTAAGGTGTTTCAATGAAGATCTGGGTGCAGTTTTTTTTCTTCGATTCTGCTTCCAGTTCTTTCAGTACTTTGACTCTTTCGGCATTATCAATAGGCAGGTATCCGGTGAATTGAAATTGCTGG
>DASWTK010000287.1:0-9829 GCA_036402175.1 Chitinophagaceae bacterium
CTGATGATCTGATCCGCGATATATCTTCAGCGCTAAACAACATCTGAATCACATGCTCCTGCGGATTCATACGTTGATTTCAGAATTGTTAAGATTTACACCGGATGCAGAAAACGCAAGTTTCAGATTGTCTTGCCTCTATTGAATGATTAATTTGCAATAAATCGCCTGTGCATGAACCAGGAGATGATCAACTATTACAGGATTGACAAAGCTATCGGGTTTATGACTGAAAATTTCAGATCGCAACCCGACCTGGATGAAATTGCAAAAAAGATTCATTTAAGCCCTTTTCATTTCCAGCGGTTATTTGTGGATTGGGTTGGCATCAGCCCTAAAAAATTCCTTCAGTATCTGACCATTGATTTTCTTCGGGACAAAATACAGGAAACGGCGAATATGATGGAAGCTGCGGAGATCGCAGGCTTATCCAGCCAGTCAAGAGTACATGATCTGTTTGTGAGTATCGAAGGTGTTACTCCGAATCAATATAAGAAGGGAGGCCAGGGCCTGGAGATATTTTATGGCTATCATGCATCACCATTCGGACTGTGTTTTATTGCAGTTGCCTTAGATAAAATCTGCGCTCTCAATTTTGTTGACGAAGAAAGGAAAAGAAATGAATTTGAAGTTTTCTCCCGCCAGTGGCATTTTGCCAGAATAACGCATAGGCCTGACTATACACAGCAATTCATACAAAAGGTATTCAGCCCCATTCAAAACAACCCGGAACAGTTGCCACTGCTTGTACAGGGAACGAACTTCCAGATGAAAGTCTGGGAAGCATTGCTTAAAATTCCTTTTGGGACAGTAGCAACCTTTCAACAGATAGCACACGCTATAGGACAACCCAATGCGGCAAGAGCTGTTGGCAGAGCTGTTAGCAGCAATACAATCCTATATCTTATCCCCTGCCACCGCATCATCAAGGAAGATGGGACTATGGGAAATTATTTTACTGGTAAGGTAAGGAAGAGGGCGATGATTGGGTGGGAAATGTCCCGCCTTCGCTGAAGCTACGGCGGACGGTGCCCGCATGTGGTTAAATCAAATGTGGGTGACGACCGCATAAAGTGAAGTTATAGCGGAAGGTGCCCGCATATGGTTGAATTAAGGCGGACACGGACGCATATCGTAGGGCTAGGCGGACGATGCCGAATGTGATAAAGCCACCGCGAATGAGGTCGCATATGAAAAAGCCGACCCGCGACGATGCCCGAATGTGATAAAGCCGGCGAACGAGCCCGTATATGAAAAAGCTAATCCCGGACGAGCCCGAAGGGAATAAAGGTTGTATTTGCTGTTTAATGAGTTTGAGAGAATACAGGAGTTCTCAGGCGAAACCTCGACTTTGAAAGGCTCAATAATTTGATTTTCTCTTTCGCAATACTAAATGCTGGCAGCAGTTTTAAAGCATTAAGAATATTTTGCCTTAACTCGACAAGCTCCGGGTAATCGTCATTTTTTCTGAGAAGTTTTTCACAATCTGTCTTCAGGGTCATTTCATTTCCGAATTCATAAATTAATTCAGCGTCTCTGAATTCCACAAATACCAGGCATGGATACTCAGAGCTGTCAATGATTATGTCGCAGTCCCAAATTTTATTTCTGAAGTAAAATTCCAAATTGGTGTACATAGTGGTGAATGGGTAAATAATTTTCAAGGGCCGGATTAAAAACAGGTTTTAAGATAATTTCTTAATCCTAATAACCACTCTTAATAACAGTTGATAACATCTTAAATTGTTCATTTGCATTAAAGCAGTGTTTTGAATGTGCGGGTATGGTTATGCCTTCACCTAATCTTAACTTATAAACCTTATTGCCAATAGTTAATTGCGCAGCTCCGTCAATGATCTGAATATAATTGTCGAATGCCAATGTCTTTTCTTCAAGTTCTTCTCCTGCGTCCAATGAAGTAACAGTTACGTTGCCAGTTGTTTTTTTTATGATCGTCTTACTTAAAATTGAATTTGGAACATACTCGATAATTTCCACAATAATGTGAGGAGTAGACTTTTCTATTTCTATCCCTTCAGTATCTTGCTTCTCACCTTTTTTCATAAGTAAATTTCCCGAAAAATAGCCAGTTGTTACTTACACAACTTGAATAAAATATTGCATAATTTACTGTTGTGCCAGGATTTGCAAGTACAGTCAGAGGTTTTCCCGTGCGTTTAACCGCTTATGTTTCATTTTCTTGAAAAATGAAGGGGTTAGCCCGGTTACTTTCTTGAATTGGTTGGAAAGATGAGATACACTGCTGTAGTGAAGTTTATCGGCAATTTCAGTCAATGTTAGTTCATTATAAATGAGTAGTTCCTTAGCGCGTTCGATCTTGTGGGAAATGATATACTGCTCAATTGTGATTCCCTTGACTTCAGAAAACAAGTTGGAAAGATAATGGTACTCGTAATTTAATTTTTTGCTGATGATGTCGGAAAAATTAGCCTTTGGCGGTTCATCACTATAGTGAATCATTTCTACGATAATATTTTTGATGCGCTCAATCAGGATTGTTTTTTTATCCTCCATCAGCTCAAAACCATAATGCAAAAGTGAAGCTTTTAGCTGATCCTTCTTTTTCTCGGTAAGAGTTTCCTGAATCTCCACTTCACCCAATTCCAGCACAATTAAATGCAACCCGTATTTTTCCAGCACCGATTTCACGATAAGCTTACACCGGATGCTAACCATATTTTTTACAACGAGCTTCATTTCAAAATTGAATTTCATAGCAATCTTAATGGACAAACTATGAAACTTGCTTAAGGTACAATAAATTAATGGCCTTTGATGAGGGGCAACTGACTGGAAGGGCTGACCGATTGGAAGGATTTACTATAAAATGGAAAGCCCACCTTCGCTAAAGCTTCGGTGGGCGGGTCGGGATGACTGGATTCGAACCAGCGACCCCTACGTCCCGAACGTAATGCGCTACCGGGCTGCGCTACATCCCGAAATCCGACAATACAAATTTAAATGAGGTAATCCAATCAGCAAAACAAGCCCATTGCTCTTTATAAGGCAAGAATATCGCTTTTCATTTCAACGCCAAGCCCGGGTTTGCCGGTTAATACTGCTTTTGCGTTTTCAAACGTCAACCCGGTAGCGATATCTTCAGCAAGTAGTAGCGGGCCATCCATGTCAACATGGTCGACCAGCGGTAGCAGGTGAGCTATTGCGGCAGTACCGATAGAGCTTTCATTCATGCTGCCAAGCATAACGCTGAGGCCTGACCGCCTGGCAGTTGTGATCATACGTCGCGCGGGTGTGATACCACCGCATTTGGTAAGCTTGATATTAATGCCGTGAAAATGTCCGACGCATTTCTCAACATCATCTTCTGAAACACAACTCTCGTCTGCAAACAGCGGAAGAACTGATTTTTCAAACAGCACCTTCATACCTTCCCAGTTATCTTTTTGCAGCGGTTGCTCAACAAACTCAACACCCAGGTCTTTTAATTTCGGGATCTTCAGGAGAGCTTCCTCCAGTGACCATCCTGAATTTGCGTCTACCCGTATGATCGCGTCGGTATGTGACCTGAGCGATTCCACGATGGCGAGATCCTCATCTGTGCCGAGTTTGATCTTATAGATCGGCCAGGGATTCGCTTTCATCTTTTCCACCATTTTTTCGATAGAATCGATACCGATCGTATAATCCGTTGCAGGAATATCTCCTGCGTCGAGCCCCCAAAGTTTATACAAAGGTTGTTTCTTCATTTTTCCAAAGAGGTCCCACCCTGCCATATCGAGCGCGCATACCAGGAATGGATTGAGCGGAAATAAATGATGCACGTAATGCCAATACCGTTCGGGCTCGGTAAATGAAAACTTTTCCAGGAAAACCCTTTTTCTCTCAATATCCTCTATCATCTTTTCAACAGGGATATTATAATAACTGATGGCCGGAGCTTCGCCAAGTCCTTTTAATCCGAAATGCTCCAGTTCAACGATCAGCGTTGGCTGGTGCGTTTTTGTACCTCTGGAAATTGTGAACGGGTAAACAAAAGGAAGATCGAAACGATGATAACTGATTTTCAAGATTCAGATTTTACGTCAATTATACCTGCCACTTACGAAGATATATTCTTTCAGTTCCTGGTTAAACTCCTTCGCCTTCAAAAGATCTTCAAGGAACAGGTGCATGCGGTAACGCCAGTAATGTTTTGGATTGGCGGGTACATTTATGCGTTCATCGAGGGGGTTATCACGCCTGAGCGCGTCATTCATTCCCATGATATCCTGCAACTGAAAGACACTCCACATCGCAGGTGAATGCAGGTGCTGCAATATCACTGCCTTGTTTATCCATGCTTCGCAGAAATAGGGTGCTTCGCCCCATTGTCCGAGTTCCACAGTAAAAAACTCCTGCGTTCTCGCACGATCTTCTTCCCACCATCCCCGGATTGTGCTCATGTCATGTGTAGAAGGCGTAACCACCGACAAATATGGAGCTTCGGCCGGATTGAAAAAAGACCTGCCTGCATTCTTTGGCATCCTTTGTATTTCAAGGCTGAGAATTCCAAGCTGCTTCATCACTTCAGGAACACAATGCGGCACCATGCCAAGGTCTTCACCACAAACCAGCATATTGGTGGATCGTTTTAATGCCGGAAGTTTTTTCATTGCTTCCTTCTTCCAGAAATCATCCTGCCGGTGATAAAAATAATTTATATAAAGATCCTTGAGTTTGTATTGCTGGTCCGCATCGAGATGCCGGAAAGAGATGGTGCTTTCAACAGCGATCCTGAAATGAAACTGCTGACCTTCTGCCCCGGTTACATCAAACAGGATTACATTCGATATGAGGTCGAATAATCCCTGTTTTATGTTATTGTTCTCTTCGTTCTGATCCAGCGTTGCAAACCAGGTCTCAACTTTTCGCTGAGTGTCATATTCCTCTTTCAGCGAATAGTTGCCATTACCCGAAGGCTCGAGGAATTTTTTGAACTTTTCATTGTTCGGGCCAAACATTTCCCAAAGCACAGCATCATTAATAAAAGGCTTTGTAAAGCGCTGGTGGTCGAACCAGATATTGCGCGAACTGAATTCGTTGATGTGAACGGGAATAGCAGGTTCAAAATGACCCATGATACCTTCCACGCTATTCATTGGGATGCTCCATATTCTGAAAAAACCCAGGATATGATCGATGCGGAACGCATCAAAATAATCCCGCATTTGCTCAAAGCGCTTCCGCCACCAGGAAAAATCATCCTGCGCCATTCGTTCCCAGTTGTAGGTAGGAAACCCCCAGTTCTGTCCTTTAATGGCAAAGTCGTCCGGAGGAGCGCCGGCCTGCTCATCAATATGGTAAAGCTCAGGCTCCACCCAGGCATCGCAGCTATGGCGTGAAATACCGATTGGAATATCTCCTTTGAGCACTACACCATGCTTGTGCGCGTATTCGGCGGCCTCTTTTAATTGAAGGTGCAGGTGATATTGGGTGAAATAAATTGTAGCGATGCCATCATAATGTTTGGCACGGGGCGAAACGTATTTTTCGATGGCCGTTTTTTCATATTTGCTATAAATCTTCCAGCGCGAAAAGTCTGCGGTTTTGTTACGATCCTTCAGGTAATTAAAAGCGGCATAAGGAACCAGCCAGTGTTTATTCTTCTCAAAAAACGCGCGATAGTCTTCATCCGCAAGGAATTCATCTTTCTGTGCGAGGAACAATTCCTTGATGACCGATAACTTGAAATCAATTACCTGCTCATAATCCAGTTCAGGCAAGTCATTCAATTGTTTCTGTTTCTTTTTCAAAGGCTTGACCAGCGTTGCATATTTCTTACCCGCCACTTTTTCGAGGTTGAGGTATAACGGATGCAAAGCAAAAGCCGAAATGGCGGAGTATGGATATGAATCTAACCAGGAGTTGGTGCCGGTTGTATCGTTTACTGGTAGCAGTTGTACGAGGTGTATACCTGTTTCCTTAGCCCAGTCGACCAGCAGTTTAAGATCCGGAAATTCACCAGTGCCGAAAGAATTTTTACTCCGCAGACTGAAAACCGGAATAGCTACTCCCGCTCCTTTCCAGGTATTGTTGGGAACCCTGACAAATCCATCGTGAAGAATGGTGAGCTTTTTTTTCTGGGCGTCGCCGTATAAAACGCGGTTAGGGCCCGACTCAAACCGCACGAATTTTTTTTGCTTCTGGTCGTAGATGCCGTATTTATAATTCAGGGGGAAGCTTTCTTTTGGAACTGCGATCCGCGCCACCCACCAGTTGTCTTCTTCATTCATCAAAACAGCGTCGTCTGTATCCCATTCACCCAGTCCGCGTCCGTTTCCACTGATGCAAAGCACCTCATTCTTTTTAAGAAGCGGAGCTTTCACTTTAAAAATGTGGGAAAACTTCTTTGCGTATTTCGACTTCACGCTTGACGAATGTTCCTTCAGCAAGACCTGCCTGAAGGGAGCGGTATAAAAAGCGTTCTCATACTCTCCACTATGGTTCCAGGTGTCAATTACCTGAAATTCATCGGTACCTTCTCTTGAAACGTCAATGATCCTGTCGGATCCCCATTCTTCAATAACGGCGCCTTCCTCATTTTTGAGAAAATAGGAGTATTGAATACGGCCTACGCTGGCCGCGTCAACTTCCAGCGTTCCATGCCAGAAATCATCGTTAAGGTATTGGAGGGGAAATGCTTTTAACGGGTCAAGGTTGCCAAGGGCATCAATGTTACCGGATATATGCAGAGTTTGGCCGAAAATGGTATGAAAACGTAAATAGAACTGGAGTTTCTTCATCAACAGAAAGCGTTTGAAAGCAGCGAAATTATTACAAAGTGTAGGAAAAACACAAAGAAAGAGCGGAATAAGGCTGGCTGCCTGGTGGAAAACTATTAATCAGCGGATTGGCTGATATGCAGATTGAGAGGTAAACAGTCTATTTTCAGGACATTACTCTTGTGGACAAATGAAATGTTTTCCTATATCTTCGCACAAATTTTTCTATTCCATGGAGCAACACAGAAAAAAATCTACCGGAATTTATTGGTTGTTATTCCTGGCCTCTTCCGCCCTGCTGATTTTTGCAATATGGGCACATTGGGAATACCTGACCCTCATCCTTCCATTCCAGATAACTTTTTTTGCAAAGGCCCTGGATATAATGTGAGGACGCAGCAGTTATCCTGGTAGCTTAGGATTGCTGAGGTAGCGAGTTATGTAAATATTTTAGCTGAAATACGGTTGGCTGAAAGGTCAATTTTTAATACAGGTTAATAATGGATATAAGGTAAAATGCCTTTTCCGATTATTGACCTGTTTTTTTATGGTAAGCGGCTGTATCCAGATCTATCCGCTTTCGTATTGAAGGATTTGCATCCGATTAGATTCCAGTCGTTACTTTGATTATATGCGATGGTTTGACAAACTCTATGTTGTCAGATTCTATCCGATATTCTGGTTCTATCATATATTTTGATTTTATCCTATATGCTGGTTGGACCCGATAAACGGATAATCTGTTAATTCTCAAACCATTTAATTTTCTTGCTCCTTTTGTCGTTAACTTCAGCTTACTAAAATTGCCTGTTATGAAAATCTTTCGCTTAATGCCTTATCTGGCGCTTGTTTTACTTTTATCGATCCATTCAGAAGCGCAAAAAAATCTTGTTTTCCAGCCTGAACAACCCAAACAGGGAGAAACCATCAGAATCAGGTATAATACGTCAGCTACTCCCCTTTTCGGTGTGGAGGATTTCAGCGCTTACGCATACCTGATGGCGACAAAAGGACTACCGGTGGTTCATGAAATTCGCCTGACCAAAGAGGGAACCACTTACACCGGGGAAATTCCTACCAACGATTCTACCCGTGCTGTATTTATCAAATTTGCCAAAGACGAAAAAACTGATAATAACAACAACGAAGGTTATTATACATTGATATATGGCGCGGATAACAAACCATTGCAAGGCGCAAGGCTTGCAGCTGGAAATGGATTTTTCAATCAAAGCTATTTTGTTGGACTGACCCGCGACCAGCAGGCTGCTTCAAAACTTATCAGGGAAGAATTTACTCATTACCCTTCCGGCAAACAGACATACAATGGAGACTATATCGGTTTTCTTAGCCAGTCAAAAGAAGAAACCGACAAGCAGGAACTGAAAGCCGAGCTTGAAAAATTATTAGCTAACCCTGCTGCCACCGAAGGTGAACTGTCGCAAGCGAAATTTCATTTTGAACGTGCTTTGAAGGATAAAGAAAAAAGCGCCGAAGCGGACAAACTGTTGAAAGAAAGATTTCCGAACGGTTCATGGGTTAAAAACGGAAAGTTCAGTGAGTTCTACGCGATTAAGGATCCGGCCAGAAAAGACAGCTTCTACCAGGCATTTGTAAAACAATTTCCGCCTGCTAATACACAGGAAGAACTTAACTATAGTTACATGGCCGCCGAACTTGTGCGCGTGCATGGTGAGAAAGGCGACTATTCAAAGATGTGGGAGTCTGCCGCTCTGGTCAAAGATAAAAACGCCCTGGCGAACGCATACAATTCAATTGCCTGGAGAATTGCCGGTGAAGGCATAAACGGCAAACCGGGTGATGTGAAAATGGGAAAAGAGATCTCTTCAAAATCTCTTGATCTGGTAATGGAAACCATGAACGATGTTTCGAAAAAACCATCTTACCTCACAGAAAAACAATGGAAGGAACAACAGGAAGGATCATACTATATGTTTGCAGACACATACGCTGTTCTGTTGTATCACAATAAAGAGTTTGATAAGGCGTATGACCTTGAGAAAAAAGCGGTGGATCATTTCAAGCGCTACAACGTTGAAATGAATGAGGCTTATACCGCCCTGGTTGAAAAAACCAAAGGCGCCAAAGCTGCTCAGAAAGAACTGGAATCTTTTGTGAAAGAAGGGAAATATTCCACCAATATGAAAAGCCAGTTAAAGAAAATTTACCAGTCTCAGAATAAGGATGAAGCACAATGGAACAGTTATATAGCCGGACTTGAAAAAGAATCTCTTGAAAAGAAAAGGGCTGAGCTGGTTAAGAAAATGCTGAGTATGCCGGCACCTCCTTTCAAATTGAAAGACCTGGCAGGTAAAGAGGTTTCTCTTGCCAGCCTTAAGGGTAAAACGGTTGTTGTGGATTTCTGGGCAACCTGGTGCGGACCTTGCGTTGCGTCATTCCCGGGAATGCAGCAGACAGTCAACAAATATAAAAACGACCCAAATGTTGTTTTCCTTTTCGTTGACACATGGGAAAGAGGCGCCGACCGCGAGAAGCTCGTGAAAGATTTTATCGGTAAGAATAAATACACTTTCACCGTTCTTTATGATGAAACAAAGAAAGATAATCCCGATGAATTTGTGGTAGTGAGTGATTATAAGGTTGAAGGAATTCCTACAAAGTTCGTTATCGACAAAAACAGCAATATCAGATTCAAAAGCGTTGGCTATGGCGGGAGCGCGGATGGGCTGGTTGCAGAGTTGAGTATGATGATTGAAATGGCAGGCGCGGATGGCAGATCGGGAACTTCGGTGGAAAAGAGAGGATTTTAAATAAATGAAAAAGTCAAAATGTTAAATGTAAAAGTCAAAATGTAAAATGTAAAATGAAGAAAAGCCTCGCCGGACTAATTTTTCATTTTACATTTTACATTAATAAAAAAGAGGCCAGCTGTGTAGGCCTCTTTTTTATTATTACTTACTTCACTTCTTCAAATTCGGCATCGGTCACGGGTTCGCGTCCACCCTGCTGTCCGCCGGCATTTGCCTGTGGACCTGCACCATCGCCTCCTGGCTGCTGATCGCCGGGGCCCGCACCCTGAGTTGCCTTATATATTTCTTCACTGG
>DASWTK010000288.1:0-6079 GCA_036402175.1 Chitinophagaceae bacterium
TTGGTTAATTGGAGGAACCGGTACTTCCTGATACAGTTATCCACGGTAGAGCTATCTTCAAACTTTTTATATTTACTGGATCGTTCAATGCACTTATCAAAACTACCGACTTCTTTTATTTGCATTGCCTGGGTAGCGTAACGGGAGATCTCCTTTTGCTTTAACCCAAGTGTGACCACAAGATTATTTGCGCGTGTGTCAACTGTGACTGCAAGCAGTCCTGGTCTACTCATGGGATAAGCGGGATTTTGCCCTTTTGGGGCTCTTATTATCTAACCAGTAATCTCACCTAAGTAGTGCAAGCAGCGCCGCATAATACCTGGCGTTAGTAACCATCGTATCCTCTGTATTTATACTCCCTTTTCGCCACCAACTCTTTGATTTTCAATGGCCTTAAAATTTTGCCCATCAGCTTAATTTAAGTGTTTACCTTAATAGAACCTTCCTATAAATGCAGTTGCAATCCACACCTACGACTTCCAGGTTCAATTTCGCGATGTCCTGAACCTTTATGCTGTGAAATATTATAAGCTTTGGCTATTAACCGTATTCCCCGGAGCCCTCAAATTCCAGTTAATAGTAAATAGTCCCTTGAGTTTGCGAGCTTTTAAGAAAACAAAATCGTAAAGAAGCATAACACTTTTTATACGGGTGCTATGTTTGATTTTTAACCACGTCTACCTGTCGGCAGACATTAAATCACTTTTTTATGCCAAACGATCTAACGCTCCAATTAAAAAAAAGTTTGCATGGCAAACTGGTACTGCCTTCCGATAATGAATATGATACAGTCAGAAAAGTTTACAATGGGATGATTGATAAACGACCCGCGATGATAGCTCAGTGCAAGGATTTGGAGGACGTTATCACCTGTGTAAATTTTGCCAGGGAAAATAACCAGTTGCTGTCCGTAAGAGGCGGCGGTCATAATGCTGGTGGTCTCGGCATTGCTGATGGTGCATTGGTAATTGATCTGTCGTCTATGAAAGAAATCACAATAGATACAACTTCCAAAACAGTAAGAGTGCAAGGTGGTTGCCTGTTAAAGGAAATGGACGCGGCCACGCATGAAGTAGGCATGACAGTGCCCGCCGGTATTTTTGGAACAACCGGTGTTGCCGGCCTGACCCTTGGCGGTGGTCTCGGTTACATGACAAGGCAGTACGGTCTTTCCATTGATAACTTATTAGAAGCAGAAGTGGTACTGGCGGATGGCAGTTTAGTGAAAGCAAATGCAAACGAAAATCCTGACCTCTATTGGGCGTTACGTGGCGGTGGTGGAAATTTTGGTGTGGTTGTTTCCTTCCTTTTCAAATTACAGCCTGCTCATACGATTTATGGTGGACCGATGCTTTGGGATATTAGCGACACAAAAGAGATGCTGACCTGGTATCACGATTTTATCAGTAAAGCACCGAATAATGTCAGCGGATTTTTTGCAACGCTTACTGTGCCGCCTGTTGCGCCCTTTCCAGAACATCTGCATTTGAAGAAAATGTGCGGTGTAGTTTGGTGTTATACTGGTGATTTAGACAAAGCTGAAGAAGTATTTAAACCTATCCGTTCAATTAAGACTCCCGCGCTTGATTTTGTCGGGCTTATGCCTGTTCCTACTTTGCAAACGTTGTTCGATGGATTGTATCCACCGGGATTACTCTGGTATTGGAAAGCCGATTTTGTAAAAGACCTTCCGGAAGAAGCAATTGACATTCATGTAAAATATGGATTGAATTTGCCAACACCACTTTCAAGCATGCATATGTATCCAGTCAACGGTTTTGCATCCACAATCGATAAAAATGAAACAGCATGGAATTACCGCGATGCCAATTATGCTGTTGTGATCGTTGGAATTGATCCTGATCCTGCCAACAAAGAGGCAATCATTAAGTGGGCAAGGGATTATTGGAATGAACATCATGCCTACTCCGCTGGCGGCGCATATATTAATTTTATGATGGATGAAGGCGAAGAGCGCATCAAAGCAACTTACGGCGACAATTATAACAAATTGACCGTCGTTAAAGCTAAATACGATCCGGACAATCTATTCAGAGTAAATCAAAACATAAAGCCGAAAAAGTCCGAAGCGGGCGCATTAGCGTAGCACCGTCTGAACTGCCATCAGGATCCTGATCCCTTATTCATTATGACATTAAAAATTGTCTTATGAATAAGCGTTTGCTTCGTTGTGTCCAAGGGGCTTGCTATGCATTTAGTCTACTGCTCGTCAGCCTTGGTGCCGTCCTTCCGGCAAAAAGCCAACGTGTGGTATTTTACCCGGACGTTAGTTACCGGGGAACTAAACAGGACTTGAAGCCGGTTCGCACGACCTCACCCATGAAAGAGCGGGTGTGCTCAATGACAAAGTGCAATCGGTGAAGGTTCCCAAGGGAATGGTCGTTGTACTTTATGAAAACGCCGGAGTTAATGCACAAGCTAAAATTCTTGTGATTGCCAAGGAACCTGACGCTTCAAGAGATCCTACTTAAAATGCCTTCGTCCGGGTCAAGTGTTTTAGAGATGAAATTTTGATACTATGATTGTCATGACCAGACCTGACCGCAGAAACTTACTATTTGTTACAAATATCGATTTTTGCCGCTCTGGTAACAAGCTGGTAACATTTTTCATAGAAAGAAATATAGCCAACCCAAAGAATTTAAAAAAAGCAAGAATGAATTCCCAATGAAATAGAAATATATACAACAATCTGCAACGCTCTTCATTTTCCAATACAAAACTTACTAAAAATATAATCCAACTGATCCTCATTCGTTATCTCCCCCGTTATCTCACCTAAATAATGCAAACAACGCCGTATATCCAACGCAAGCAGATCTCCCGGCAATCCATTATCCAATCCATTTTTAATATCCAGCAATGACTTCGAAACTTCCTCCAACGCCGCAAAATGCCGCGCATTAGTAACAATAGTACTCTCGGTATTAACCCGCCCACCCGTAACCAATTTCACGAGAGAATGTTTGAGCTCCTCAATTCCCGTTCCTTCCATCGCGGAGATATAAAGCAAATTCTCTCGCACGCCAAACTTCCTGTCCAGCGTATTCATATCCGCAACGTCGGCCTTGTTGCCAACTAATAAGAACACGCTATTGCTCTGTTTCATTTCATCAACAACTGTTTCAAGCTCTTCGCGCAACAGATTGTTCACATCAAAAAGATACAACACCACATCCGCCTGCTTCATTTTCTCCAGGCTTCTGCCTACGCCTATCTTTTCAATTACATCAGACGTATGCTTTCGCAATCCTGCGGTATCTATCAGCCTGAACAGAATTCCATCTATGTTCAACACCTCTTCAATAGTATCACGTGTTGTTCCGGCAATTTCACTTACAATCGCACGCTCCTCGTTCAGCAAGGTATTCAGCAGGGTAGATTTGCCAGCGTTCGGCTTTCCTATGATGGCAACCTGCACACCATTCTTGATCACGTTGCCAAGCTTGAATGAATTCAGTAACTGATTTGTTGTAAAAGTTAACTTCTCAATCAGTTCATAAAACTGCTTGCGGTCTGCAAACTCTACATCCTCCTGCGAGAAGTCCAACTCCAGTTCAATCAAAGCGGAGAACTTTAATAACTGATCCCGCAACAAACTCAATACATCTGAAAACCCACCCCGCATGGTATGCAGTGCAGTCTTGCGCGAAGCTTCGGAATTGCTTGCAATCAGATCGGCAACTGCTTCGGCCTGCGAAAGATCCAGCTTGCCGTTCAGAAATGCTTTCATGGTAAACTCTCCGGGCCGTGCAAGCCTTGCGCCATGCTTCACGCACGCGGCCAATACCTGTTCCTGTAAATACGGCGAACCATGACAGGAGATCTCAACCACATCCTCACCTGTATAAGATTTCGGGCCTTTGAATAATGATAACACCACTTCATCAAGCACCTCATCACCATCTTTTAGATATCCAACGTGAAGCGTATGTGAAGGCTGCCGCATCAGATCTTTTGAAGGGAAGAGCGCATTGGCTATCGGAATGCTCTCTTTGCCACTCAAACGGATTACGCCAATGGCGCCAATGCCAGGCGGTGTGGCTATTGCTACGATTGTATCATGCCAACCAGCAAGTTTGTTTGACATGATGCGAAGATAACGGAACAACGCTAATCCCCGGATACGCTGAATTGCGGCAATAAAAAAGGGCTTCGGAAATCCGAAACCCTTTTGAAACTATTAGCGATCGTTTTGACGACGCAGTCTATTTCTTTTTAGGCGCACCCGGAGGTGGCATCATTTCATATATGTCTTTCATGCTCATGAAGCCCCAATGTTCTGTGGCCAGGCCATCTTTTACTTTCACAACATCCACACCAGTATCATCTATATCTGCGCCTACAGGCATGCCCCAGGGATTTTCCTTTGCTTTGCCTCTCATGCGTACCATGGTAAAATGATACTCACCATCGGGCGAGGTGCCTTCACTCAACACTTCCATCTTCAGACCGTCGAAAAATGTATGCATTTTACCCAGGTAGTGCTTTAAACTGTCAAGGCCTACAACATCTTTTCCGTTATTGCCTTCATGGTCCACTACATCTTTGGCAATAAATGAATCCAGCTTACTAACGTCGCCGGTTTCGATAGCCTTGTATACCTCGCGTGTATTTTGTGAATAGCGCTTCGACTGTTCGTCTTTGTCTTTGTCAGCAGCGGTCCCAACGTTATCCGCGTTATCATCTTTAGCGGTGTCGTTGCAGGAAAGAAGCATGAACATACATGCAAGCGCCAATAAGCCTTTTTTCATGATGATGAGTTTTAATTTAGAATAAATGTTAAAACACTAATGATAAAGACTTTTTTGAGTGGCTTAGAGGGGATGTGAATATAGGAAATTCTTTTATTCCTCCGGTATCTGGAATACAATAGGCTGGCGTTTGTATGATTTCACTGCCCTGCCATTATTGTTCGCCGGCTTCCATTTTCCGCTCTTCCTGATCACCTTCTCTGCTATAGGCCATAGCTCCTTAGGCCCTTCAATGCCCCGCACTTCGCTTATATTCCCCTCTGTATCTACAATGAACATCACTACTACCCTTCCCTGTATTCCTCTTTCCACCAGGTCGTCTGTATAATGCGGTGGCAGGTTTTTATTCAGGAACCTGCTCCACGCGCTGACACCACCGGGATATTCTGATTCAATCTGTACGTCTACCCAGATCTTGTCCGCGTCGTCTTCCTTTTTCTTTGGCAGTTCGATTACGCCTGTCTTTCCTCCGTCATTAGGTGGCGCAACTACATCTCCAATTATATCACCGTCCTTATCAATCGTTCCAATTTTTATATCTGCCAGCTCGTCCTGCTCTGGTGGCATTTCATCGGGCTTTACTTCTTCGTGTGTGATCAACGGTACCGTATGTTCTATTGTAGCAATTTCCACGGGTTTGGGTTTAGGTGGCTCTACCGGAGGAGGCACGACCTGCTTCTCCTTTATTTCCTCCAATTGACTGTCAGGAATAAACACTTCCGTTATTCGTTGAGAATCCTTTCCGTTAGCAATTGAATAAAGCAATAATAGCAATGCGCACAACAGCAACATCGCAATAACTGACATGGCTAACCGCTTTTTGTAATTCGAGCGTAATTCATACGCGCCGTAATCTTTATTACGGCCCTCAAAGATGATGTCTAACACATCAGCTTGAAGAATTTTGTTTACTTCCAGCATAATAATTAGTTTCTAATATGATTCTGGAAGTGAGTCATTCCATACAAAATGTAAAATGTAAAATGTAAAATGCAAAACAGGGACCCCATTTTGCATTTTACATTTTGCATTTTGAATTTTTAAATCAACCCGATCATAACTTCTTCATTTTGCATTTTTCATTTTACATTTTACATTTTTATCGTTTCTCCCAATAAAAAAAACCGTCTTTAAAGACGGCTTTTTTTATTCTATCAATATCATAATTCCGTTTCCAAGCGGAACACAATCGGCTGCTTCTTATATGACTTTACCTGACGTCCGTTCTGAACGGCTGGCGTCCACTGTCCGCTTTTCTTGATTACCCTTACTGCTTCATCCCTCAGTTCCTTCGGTCCACTGAT
>DASWTK010000289.1:0-3623 GCA_036402175.1 Chitinophagaceae bacterium
ATACTGGAACCGATCTATAAACTTACCGTGCTTTGTCCAGATGAATTAACCGGTAATGTGATCAGTGATCTGCAGGCACGCCGCGCAGTGCTGGAAGGAATGGATACCGAGGGACATTTTACTAAAATAGCAGCGAAGATCCCGCTTTCAGAAATGCAGGATTATTCTTCTACGCTCAGGTCAATTACACAGGGCAGGGCAAAGTTCCGCATGAACTTTTCAGAATATGCTCCTGTTTCATTTGAGCTGCAGCGTAAACTCATTGATGAGTATCATAAAACAGCAAAAGAAGAACTTGTATAATCCGGTCGCCTTCTGAGCGCAAGTGTTTACATTTGCTGCCTGAGAAAAAATGTAAAACCCGCAAACTGGATGGATGTAAAGATCGAACCCGGCTGGAAAGAAATATTGAAAGACGAATTCAGTAAGGATTATTTTCAACAGGTGGTTGCGTATCTCAAAATGGAGAAAGCGATGGGCAGGGTAATTTATCCTCCCGGCAGTTTGATCTTTCACGCGTTCGACGCAACACCATTCAGTAAAGTAAAACTTGTATTGCTCGGGCAGGATCCATATCATGGACCAGGACAAGCACATGGACTTGCATTTTCTGTTCAACTGGGCATCAAGCCCCCTCCTTCACTGGTTAATATTTTTAAAGAACTTCAGCACGACCTTGGTGTTCCTGTTCCAGGGCATGGCCATCTTGAAGCATGGGCCAAACAGGGCGTTTTTTTATTGAACGCTGCGCTAACCGTTCGTGCGGGAGAGCCGGGAAGTCATAGCAAGATCGGCTGGCATGAATTTACCGACAGCGTAATTCAAAAAATATCTGATAACAAACAGAACGTTGTCTTTCTGCTCTGGGGAAAATCGGCTCAGGATAAGCAGGTGCTTATTGATGAAACAAAACATTATGTACTGAAGGCAGCGCACCCTTCACCCTATAGCGCCGACAAAGGCTTTTTTGGTTGCAGGCATTTTTCAAAGGCGAATGAGTATTTGGTTTCAAATAAGATAGATGCGATAGATTGGAGGTTGTGATTTAAATGTAAAATGTAAAATGTAAAATGAAAAATGGGAAGTGCGAATTGGAAATGTAAAATGAAAAATTTAAAATGGGGAGATGAGGGTGTTTAGGGAAATATTTGGAAGGGTTTGGGCAGTATGGGGATTGATAACTTTTGTTATCACCTTGCTGATTTTTGCATTACCTATATGGCTAACCAATTATTTGCCGGAGCCCCGTGGTACTGAAGTATTCAGGAGGATTTCGAAAACGTGGATGACGATCTTCCTTACACTTATTGGATGCCCGGTAAGAGTAAAAGGTAAATCGCGTTTCAAAAAGGGGCAGACCTACATTGTCACCTGCAATCACAATTCGCTGATGGATGTGCCGGTTACCACTCCATTTATCCCCGGCCCCAACAAAACGATCGCTAAAATTGAAATGGCCAGGATCCCGATATTCGGCCTGATCTATAAAAGAGGGTCGGTACTTGTTGACCGCAAAAGCGATGAAAGCAGGCGCCGGAGCCTGGAAGATATGAAGAATGTGCTCGCAACGGGCATGCACATGTGCATCTATCCCGAAGGCACACGCAATAAAACAGGTGAGCCGCTAAAATCATTTTATGAAGGCGCATTCAGGCTGGCAACGGATACAGGCACTTCAATCATTCCCACGCTGATCTTTAATACCGGAACGGTATTGCCAGCCAATAAAAAATTCTTTCTCTGGCCAAGGCCATTGCACATGCATTTTCTGGAACCTGTACCGGTTACAAAAAACGAAAATGCAACTGAGCTTAAAGAAAAGGTGTATTCAATAATGTGGAACTATTACCTGGAGAATTACAAAAAGCATTAATTGTAGAAATATCGGGTTCGGTTGATACGCAGATCGCGCAGGATGCCCGACTTCGGATTAATTGTAATGTTGAACGACCGGTAAAGTCCTACCGGTGTAACGTTGATGGATAACTGCCAGCAGTGCATCTCCCTCGACAGGTACATGGTAAGCGTTTGAATCTTCTGCGTTGTAAAATCATAATAACCATTCATGCCCAGTTTCCAGCGTGGCGTTAAATTGAAATCGCCCCCCCAGTTCATGTTCGAATAAAACTTCGTTTCAAATCCGCTGTAGTCCTGCTTGAACTGTTTTGTAAAGTTCAGGGAGAAAGAAATGTTGAGGCTCCAGGGAATATTGAAGTCTGCAAACTCAGCAGGATTCTGCCGAACATAGGCCAGTTGCGCCTGTTGTTCTTCCAATGTCATTGGCAACAGTCCACTGTCATCATCGTCACCGGTCGCGGGTGTCGCAGGTGGATCTTTCGGTTTGCTTTGGAAACTTGTAGAAACCGCAAGTCCGCCACTGACAATACGCCCTAATCCAAACCCTTTGATAACGTCCTTCCTGAATCCAAATGAATCTATTTCATAAGGATCAAAGATCGCCTGTCCGGTTATATTGATCTTGTCGAATAAAGTACTTCTCAAACTCACGCTGAATTGCGAAAGTTTGAAAGAGTCGGCAAAAAAGTTATAGCTGCCGTTGATACTGAATCCATCAATAAGCCTTATTCGCTTGATTGCTTCGGCCGACGTATCAGTTTTCGAGCGCACTTTCATTTCAAAATTATTGTCGACCCCAAAGGCCAATCCTCCGAATTTTCCCTCTGAAAATGCGCCGGGATATATTCCATCATAATAGGAAAACCTGGACGTCATTCCATTTTTATTGATCTGCTGCGTGTAATAATCTTTACTCGCAAGGTCTGGTTTGTAGTTCACGCTCACCGATGGCCTGATCACATGCCTCAATGCCTGCACGCGGCTGTTCTTTCCGAATTTTGTGAAGGTTCCGAAAATCGCTGAGCTTATACCAAGTCCGAACGTAATATCGCGGGCGGAAAAAAATCCTTTATCAAATGTTGTATCGATCTTTTCTGCGGTATCGTTCCAACGGCGCGTAAATCTCCTGGAATACCAGCGTTCCTGGTAACTGATGCTTGGACCAATCTGTAGGGGGCCGAGTGGAGGTAACGAAAGTTGTATCGGCACATTATGCTGTGCGCCCCATGAAAACGTATCAAGCAGTTGCTGGAAACTGAAAAGAGAGTCGTAAAAGCTTGCATCACTCACAATGTTGGAGTTCAGTCCTACCCCAAGTTTTTCATACCATTTGCCCTCTCCGGCGAATTCCTTTCTTTGAAAAGGATAAAATGTATTTAGTGTGTAAGCAATAGTGGGCAGGTGCAGCGTAATTAGCCTGGTGTTATTGTTCTGCGGGTGATTGGCGCTTAAGGTCAGGTTGCTGGTCTTCCATGTTTTTGAATAAGTAATCGACGAGTTCAGCTGGTTACTGAAATTGGTGGTCGGGTTATTTGGAACAAACTGATTGAATTTGGTTGATCCCGCGTTCACCGAAGCCGAAAATGCGGTTCCCGGTCTTGCTTTGTTATCCATTGCGTGTGACCACGTAATGTTGAATGTACGGGTACTCAGAAATGGTTCTTTGGGATCTTCCGATAAAATACGGGTGTTCTGAACGGCCAGATTGAAGTTTCCGCTATACTTATACCGCTTGCGGTAAGTTGGTGATAGAAACACTGACCATA
>DASWTK010000290.1:0-3455 GCA_036402175.1 Chitinophagaceae bacterium
GCAATATTTCCTAACTTTAGACGCTTATAGAAAAACCATTATTTATTGGTGCGGCTGCTTATTATACTTACCTCTTATTGTTTGTGGTGCCAGGTTTTGCAGGCTCAGGATCCCAAAGAGAAAAAGGCTATCCGGACCAACCTCCGTCAGAAATGGATCACTACTACCACAGATACGGTCAAACTGGATAGTTTCAGTATTGTACCGAATACCATTTCCATAACCGCCATTACCCCCGATAATTACGAATTAGACGCCATCAACGGACTGCTTATCTGGAAACAAAAGCCTTCCATCGATAGCGTTCACGTCAGCTACCGCGTTTTTCCCGGCAGGTTGAATGCTGTGACCAGTAAATTTAACTATGACAGCATCTCCAACTACTTCCTTGTAAAACCTTTTGAGCTGGACGCAAAAAACAGGGAAGCAGAAGCTTTTTTCAACTTTGGCAACATCAATTACAGCGGAAGCTTCGGACGAGGAATTTCTTTCGGTAATAGCCAGGATGCCGTGGTCACATCAAACCTCAACCTTCAATTGAATGGCTACCTGGCAGACAGCATTGAGATCGCAGCGGCAATTACCGATAATAATATTCCGATCCAGCCCGATGGTACAACTCAACAATTGAATGAATTTGACCGCATCTTTCTTCAATTCAAAAAAAACAACTGGCAGCTGAACCTGGGCGATATCGATATCCGCCAGAACCAACATTACTTCCTGACATTTTATAAAAGATTGCAGGGCGCATCATTCGATTTTACAGCGAACGTGTCACCTAAAACAACCAACCGCACACTTGTGAGCGGATCGATCGCAAAGGGAAAGTTTACACGCAATATTTTCCAGGGTCTTGAAGGTAACCAGGGCCCATACCGATTGCAAGGCGCGAACAATGAATTCTTCTTCGTTGTGCTTGCGGGTACCGAACGTGTTTACATTGACGGTGAACTGATGCAAAGAGGCGAGGACAGGGACTACATCATTAATTACAATACGGCAGAGATCACCTTCATGCCAACAAGAATGATCACAAAGGACAAACGCATACAGGTGGAGTTTGAATATGCCGACCGGAATTTTCTGAATGCGAATCTTTATCTCTACAATGAAACAAATCTTAACAACAAGCTTAAACTGAAGATCGGCGCGTTCAATAACAGTGATGCAAAAAATTCGCCTATCAACCAGACGCTGGATCAGCAGCAGAAATCGTTTTTGAATGTGATTGGCGACAGTGTTCAGCGCGCATTTTATCCTGTTGCCGCCCTGGATACTTTCAGCGCGGGTAAAATACTTTACAAAAAGATTGATACAACTTTCAATGGAGGCACCACCAGGGATTCGATCTATGTGTACAGCACCAATCCTGATAGTGCACGTTACAGTCTTTCGTTCATTGATGTAGGCTTTGGCAAGGGAAATTATCTGCCCGACTTCAACGGCGCTAACGGCAAAGTGTACAAATGGATCGAGCCTGTAAATGGACAGCCGCAGGGACAGTATGAACCGGCCGTTTTCCTGGTTAGTCCGAAAAAACAGCAACTCGTGAGCCTCGGGATTGATTATAACATGAGTAAGCAGTCGTTCCTGTCTACTGAAGTTGCAATGAGCACTTATGATGTAAATACTTTCAGCGACAGGGATAAAGGAAATGATAAAGGTTTTGCCGCGAAGGTGCTGTTCCGTAATACAAAGCCCTTGCGGAAGTCACGGCAACTGATAACCGATGCGGGTTATGAATATGTTGAATCGAGGTTCAGGCCTTTGGAAAGATTGAGGAATGTTGAGTTCACCCGCGATTGGGGTCTGCCAATAATTGTACAGCCGGCTGATGAACACATTTCTACCGGTGCGGTGCAATATGTAGATGCAAAAAAGAATTCGGTCCGTTACCAGATCATGAGCTACGTGAGGGGAGATGATATAACTGGAATACGCAACATCGTTCAGCACAGGCATATTGCAGGAGGATGGAACATCAATAATATTTTTAATCTTTCAAACATCACCAGCAAAACAGATAAGGGTTACTTCCTGCGGCCTTCGGTCAATATCACCAGGATATTCCCAAAACTTGCCAGTTATTCCGTTTCGTTCAATTATGCACTGGAGCACAATGAAGTCCGCAATAGAAGAAATGACAGCGTATCATTTCTCAGCTTTTCATTTCAAACCACACAGGTAGCGTTGAAATCGAATGAGGCGAAACTGAACAGGTGGGGTGTCACTTATTTCACGCGGTCGGATAAATATCCATCGGGCAGAGACCTGGTATCCGGTGACCGCAGCAAGAACGTGAATCTCTTTGTTGAGCTGCTGAAGAGCGAACGGCATAAATTCCGGTTCAATACAACCTACCGCAATCTGGAAGTATTACGACCCGATCTGGCAAGGCAAAAAGCAGATAACAGTTTGCTGGGCCGTACGCAGTATGAAATAAATGAATGGAAGGGTTTGATAACAGGTGGCATATTGTATGAAGTAGGTTCCGGACAGGAACAGAAAAGGGATTTTACTTTCCTGGAAGTTCCTGCAGGGCAGGGTGAATATACATGGATCGATTACAATCAGGATGGAATTCAGCAGCTGAACGAATTTGAGATAGCTATATTCCAGGACCAGGCAAAATACATACGCATCTTTACGCCAACCAATGAGTTCATCAAGGCTAATTACAATACATTCAACTATAGCCTTGGATTGAACCCGAGGGCAGCTATCAATATGGCAAGCGCGGGGGGCTTTCAGAAATTCCTGGCAAAATTCAATGTGCAGTCATCACTTCAGGTCAGCAAGAAAGAGATATCCGATGGAATTGTTTCATTCAATCCCTTCAGCAAGGCGCTGAATGATACGTCACTCATCACATTGAATTCGATTTTTGTAAATACATTTTCGTTCAATCGTTTCAGCTCAATATGGGGACTGGATCTTAACAACGTGCGCAATAGCGGGAAGTCGCTCCTGACCTATGGTTATGAAAGCAGGAGATTCGACGAATGGACTGTCCGCGGCCGGCTGAACCTCAGCAGGATGTTTGGAATGGAGCTGATAGGCAAGAAGGGAGTAAATACATTGACCACATCCAATCCTAAGTTCGACAATCGCAACTATAACATTGACCAGTATTCGCTGGAACCACGACTCAATTTTACCAGGGGATCCAATTTCAGGCTGGTTGTTGGTTACCGTTATTCAGACAAAAGAAACCAATCGGGTAACAACGAAACATATTCCGCTCACTCCATGAACAATGAAGTGAAGTATAATATTCTTCAGAGTACTTCTATCCAGGCAAAATTTACCTACACCGACATCAGGTACAATTCAAAAGACCCCGCGAGCCTGAATTCAACCATCAATTATATTCTTCTAGATGGTTTATTACCGGGAAAGAACTATCTCTGGAATCTTGATCTCACAAAAAGGCTTTCCAATAACCTTGAGCT
>DASWTK010000291.1:0-34290 GCA_036402175.1 Chitinophagaceae bacterium
CTTCGAAGCCTATAATTATGATGACGCTAAAGCAATGGTAATGGCGCTGAAGCTGAAGAAACGAAGCAGAAATATTCCTTTGGACGGAATAGATTTCCACGCTATTCATACCCTGAAAACAGATTCGTTTCCATACATACCTACAACCAACCAGCAAATAGGAAATCATGGAGTGAGCCCCGGGTATTGGGACGACTGGCGGAAGAACATACATTTCATCAATGGCATGGCCCGCGAAACCGGCAATCCGGCAATCAAGGTTTCACTTACCGAAGACACTTACCAAAAAGGATATTATAAACGCTACCCAACCAGTGCCGGGGAAACATTTGGCGTATCGCAATTAGCCGCGCCAGGTTATACAGTAAACGGCACCAAATTAAACAGGTTACTAAGCCACGGAGTGGGTGCTGCTCAACTCGAATTTATTGCAAGCGCTAGTGGATTGTACCAGCACTACTGGTATTGTGCGGTAGATGATGTTCCCATTAGCAGCAAACCTGGTTTTGATGCGATTGATGGTAATAATGGAAAGTTTGACAGGCCTGTTGACTACAGGGATAAGCCGCAAAGCTGGCCGGCCGATTATTATACCAACAGCAGAAAGCTTCGGTTAGCGAATTACAGGTTTGTTGATTCAGTGGAAACAAAATTTCGCGGCCTGCATGTTTTTAAATATCAGCATGTGAACAACGCTGATAGCGTAATGTATGAATTTGCGGTATTGGATAGCACCGGTACAGCCACTTACCGGATCTCCGGGTTAAACAATGTGAAGGGGAAGCTCATCACACCTTCAGCAACTTCAAGAACGGCTATAGAAACACCCATCGACATCATAAATGGAACCTATACTTTAAAGGCTGATCCATTACCAAGAGCAATAATTGTTTACAGTCCGCGCAGGAATTAAGCGGCTGCTGGCAAATTTGAAAAATGATCTTAGGTACAATGTAATTCAACGAACATCCTGCGCACAACTTTTAAATGCAGTTTGAGAGATGATAGTGGAATTATTCATGCACATTGCCTGGTGTAAGTCTTATAACCTTTCCCGTACGCGCACTTTCCTTTGCGGCGTCCAGTATTTCAACAACAATCATATTGTTCTCAAGTGAAGAGAGGTCATAAGGCTGCATAGTGATCTGCTTTTTTATCAATGCGGCAAAAAATGCAAAAGGGTCGTCGTAAGGTGATGTTCTTTCCTGCAGGTTTTCCCTGCGCTCTGTTTTATCATCCTTAAAGCGCATGCGCATGGCCGTTCGATTGTCTGCCAGAACATAACCAGAGCTGCCGTATACTTCCATATCCTTCCTGCTGAACGGCCAGTTCCACGATGCCTGCACAATGCCTTGCATGGAAGGGTATTCTAAAAGTATGGTTGCTTCATCGTCAACTTTCTGATAGATGTGTGGTTTTAGCTGCTGAAGCATTGCCTGCACCGTTTTTGGTTTTTGCCCTTTGGTAAGCCAGGTAATGAGGTTAGCGCCATAACATCCGAAGTCGGTGATTGCGCCGCCACCATTTTGTACAGGATCTGTCAGCCAGTCGAGAAATTCTTTGTTTACGCCTATTTCCATTGGTCCTTCGTGTCCGTCGTGCACCACTACTTTACGCAGGGGGCCAATGGCATTTTGTTCGTGTACAATATTGTATGCTTTATGATTGGTGGCGTACCAGCTGGTCTCGTAGTTAGTGAGCAGAAGTATATTGTGTTTGTCGGCCAGCTGCTTCATTTTCCTCGCGTGATCCAGGCTCACTGCGAGTGGCTTTTCTACCATAACATGAATGCCGGCCGGAGCGCAAGTTTGTACAACTTTCAAATGTTCGAAGGTAGTACCGAAGGCGGTGACAGCTTCCGGTTTTGCCTTTTGAATCATTTCCTCCAGTGAACTGTAAACAATATCCATACTTAAGCCGTGCTGCTGCGTGTAACGGCGTGCCAGGTCTTTATTTTGCTCCGTTATGCCTACTATTTCAATATCACCGCGATCGGGACGGCCGAGTATCCAGTGAACGTGGGTGTGTGTAAGTCCTGCTACACCGATGCGTAGCTTTTTCGTTTGGGCGATAAGGGTAGTGATGGGCAGAAATATGGAGAAGAGCAGGAAGAGTTGTTTTGTCATAATGGGATTTTCTAAGAGTAGCTGGTTCAAATAATTGTCCGGAATCAATTGAAAGACCAATTTACTCATATCCCGGTTATATTAAAAAATTTGTCAATTTATGTAAGTACATTACATATACCTTCCTTATCTATCACCTTTTCCTGCTTTTTTACTTCTGATCATTATCATTTATTGTTCACTCCTAAACAAGTTTCTTTATGAGACAGGTTATTAAATTGTCCGTCATCATTGCCTTTATCGCAATTTTAGCCGGCTGTAAGAAGAACAACGAAGAGAGGGTTAATGAATCCCTTGTATCGGGCAAATTGCAGGACGCGGTAAATCAGGATAAGTGCCGGCTTCAGAGCATTCAATGGAACGACGGATCTTATCTGAGTTTCACGTATAACAGCAGCGGACTGGTTGAAGACTTTATTGAATATTATGGTGACGTAATTTTTAACCGTTATACCTATGATGAAAATGGCAGAGCGATCAGCTCAGTTTTTCACCTTTCGGGCGATGCGATTAACATGAACTATTATTATACCGGTAAACTTCTGACACGCACCACTGGCCATCTCGAGTCAACAGGAGAATTGTGGAATGACATTTATTACGGGTACGATGAAAAAGGTGAAATTATCAGCCTTGATGACGAAGCCAGCGACATACATACAAAATTCTATTATAATCCACAGGGATATGCCACTACTATAGAATTATATATCGGAGATGAATTGATTTATCTTCTTCATTACAGGTATGACATTCCAAACCGGAATCCTTTTCTGGCGTTGCGCGGCCTGAATATCTGGCACACAAATTACATAGCTCCAATTTTCGATCAGAGATGGGAATCAGGTTTTGATCTGACTTATTATGAGAATGGAGTCCCGTATCTCATTAATGATTATGATCCTGCAAGTATCATTATGCAAACTGGTAACCAGAATTATCTGACCTACACGTCATTCTTCGACAGATCACCTTACGTTGATGCTGCGGGCGACATAACAATGACATATGAAAATTGTGGAGGGAATGGTGGTGTAAACAGAAACCTTACAGGATCAGGAAAAATTTCAGGTGCATTAAGCTTCAAACAGGGCTTGATGAGAATTTTATCTCATCGTTCTAAAAACTTGCGGCAGGACCTGAAAGAATTACACAGGCAATGGAAGAGCCAGGTTATAAAATAGTAAAATAAAAAACCGCTGGTTCAGCGGTTTTTTATTTGTTTCTCATTAAGGAAAGCAATTTACGTAATACATACTTATGGCCGCTTGAGATATTGGCCTAATTTCATTACTTTATCAGCGCTTTAATGCCGGTCAAACCAATGACCCCGAATGCAAGATTATTCACCGCGCTGTTGTGGTGCTGTACTTTCGTAACATTCACTACAACATGTGGTCCCGCTCAAAAAGTTGGCAGCGACAATAGCTATGTTAAAAATATAAAATTCAACCACCTGTTCATCGTGATTGATGAATTCACTTACGATCACCTGTTCGACAGCTTGCAAATTCTGGAAAAATTCTCCCGTAACAGAGAAAGCAAGGTTGAATCCGGAGACGAGTCGTGGGTAGGCAAATATCTTTTTGGTAACAACCATTATCTGGAAATATTCAAACCTGGCGGATATAAAGACGCGCAAATCGGGGATATGGGAATTGGTTTTATGACTAACAAACCCGGAACGCTTGATTCAATTTACAAGTCTCGGATGATTTTGGGTGATACCGGTGAAATCAAACTTCGCACTTACAAGGAAGACAGCATTTCTTATCCATGGCTTACCACGCTCAGGTTTCGTGATAAAGATTCCATGCGAAACGAGATCTGGTTGATGGAACATTCAAAGCAGGAATTGAGGAGTGCTGGTTTTTCGGATGAGGAAATTTCGGGTGAAGTGGAATTTAGAGAATACGTTAAACGTCGTCGCGCGAAAATCTTAAAAGTTTCACCAGATTCATTGAATTTCGACCGATTAATGGATCGGGTCACATCAATTACGGTGAGTGTGACCGAGAAAGAACTTAACTTCTTTCGTCGTAATTTGAAACGATTCGGCTTTTCAGAGTCTGGTAATCGATTTACCAAAGACGATTTCATTATACAGTACAGATTGTCGCCTGTCAAGCGTTTTATCCTTAACCAGATCGACTTCAAACTGCGGCAAAAAGTAACCCCGCAAACCTTCGCTTTCGGGACGGTAGTAATGACTTTACAGGACGACGTTGCTTCATTAAAATTTTCATTTCAGCAACCCTGATCTTCAGGTTCACCCGGTGGGGTACCCGAAGAAATTTCGCTCTGACGATTACACCTAAGCGCTTTAGGAAATCTGATATTAATTTCCTACCTTCTGTTTCCCATTTTCATGAAAAAGATCTTAACCTGCGGGATCCCACTCCTGCTTGCGGCGGCACTATTATTTTTCGCCTGCAAGAAGGAATATTCATGCGAAAACTGCAGGCCGGCCTTAAAACCGCCCATCGCCAAGGCAGGCGCCGACCAGGTGATCTTACTTCCTGCTGATTCAGTCCGGTTAGACGGAAGTAATTCCAGCGATCCGGATGGCAAGATCACAGAATGGCAATGGAAACATATATCAGGACCAGATTCTTTCAACATTATTAATTCCAAACTGGCCAGGACCACTGTCCGGAATCTGGATACAGGCCTCTACCAGTTTGAGCTGGTCGTAATTGATAACGATGCTCTCACCTCCAGGGATACAGTACAGGTGAGTGTTTTTGATCCATCACAGCCTAACCAACCCCCGGTTGCGAATGCTGGAGCTGACCAGGTAATTGTTCTGCCTTCGAATTCTGTGACGCTCGACGGAAGCGGGTCAACAGATGCCGATAACAATATAATCAGTTATACATGGGCAACCATTTCAGGTCCTTCTGCGGTTAACCTGTCCAATGCAGTTCAAACTCAGGCAACAGGCCTGATACAGGGGGTTTACGTGTTTGTGCTAACGGTTACCGATGGTGGCGGATTGGCAGACACCGATACGGTAAGGATCACTGTGAGCCCCACGCAAACTGTTCCACCTGTTTGCAACAATCTGAACAGGCCCACCATCACCGCCCAATTGATCCCTGTGGGCACGTTATCACAGGCCAGGGCATGGATATCGGTGGTGTCAAGCGGAAATAAATTATTTTTTGCCGGTGGTTCTTATGGCGCACCACAAGGCTCGTCCAGAGTGGATATTTACGACGTTATTACAAACTCCTGGTCATCGGCTGAATTATGCACAGGCCGGCAGTTCATTGGCACCGTTGCAGCTGGTAATAAAGTTTTCTTTGCGGGAGGTGAAACAGGCGATGGCACATGGCCGGTGGATTCCGTTGACATTTACGATGTTGCTGATAATACCTGGACCGTTTCACATTTAAGTGCCCCCGGAAACAACATCGCCGCGGCAGCGGTTGGCAACAAAGTGGTATTTGCAGGTGGCGATGGCGGCATAGTTTCATGGGCCCGCCACACACGGGTAGATATCCTGGATATGGTTTCTAATACCTGGTCCACTGCCACGCTCAGTGAAGAAAAACGGGGTGGCCATGTGGCGATTACAGCCGGCAATAAGATTTATTTCGCTGGCGGAGAAACCATGATCGTACATGGAAGCAATACCTGGGAAAACAATTGGGCGGCCTCCAATGTCCTGGATATTTATGATCCTTCAAACAACAGCTGGTCAACCGGTACCATGGCAGAAGGGAAACTCGGATTTGGCGGTACCAGGGTTGACGATAAAATGATTTTTGCAGGCGGTCGCTCGGGAAGTTTTCCGTCTGTAAATCTTTCCTGTAACGTGGAGATAAAAAACTTAAGCACGGGAGTAAGTACGGTTTCGCAATTGTTTGACGCCGCCGATTGGTGGGTTTACGGTGGACAGAACATCGTTGTAAAAAATAACAAGGTCATTTTTTGCAGAGCCAATGCAAGCACCCGCGACAAATTTGATATCTATGACATCGGCACAAATAGCTGGTCAATCGGCGTGTTGCCTATGTCGTTACCTGCCTCCGCGTCCATTATTGCAGTTAACAACACTATCTATGTAGCTGGTGGAATAGTAAATGGGTCTTTTACAAATCAGGTGTGGAAGCTGGAGTTTTGATCGTTAAAACTCAACCTTACTTAATTTGAAATTTCCTCCCTTTTCACACCCGGTATTTCAAGAATCAAATCTTCACCATATGCACTTGCGGGAGTCTGATAGCCTGCTTTATAATTCCCGTCAAGGATTTTTTTACTTATTACTAAAGAAGCTAACATGGTAAGAGTGTAACCATCGGGGCAACTCATTCGCGCGGATATCTTTTCACCTTTATTGTCTGTAACCTGTCCCCAGATCAATGCCTTCGCGTTGGTTCTTTGTTCATCGGTAGGTCCTGGTGCACGCCTGTCAATTTTCTTCTTAATGAAAGACCGGACAAAAGTAGTACGCAATAGCCAGTTGAATGCCGGCTGAAGTTTTAATGCGCGATAAACTGAGGGTTTTATTCCAACATAAACTTCGATGTTTGGTATACCGGTTGTGAAATGCGCTGTAGAAATATCCCCCCAGGGAATTGACATGACAAATAAGCGCTTCTCACCAAAATCCAGCCACATTCCCTTATTGCCAAGAGCAGCCTTTACTATCTTACCATTGCTGCGAACCGCACCACCTTCTCCAAGCTTCGAGACCATGGTAGTTGCCGTGCCGTGCGATATGGCTCCGCCCAATGTTGCAAACGCAAGCTTCAGGTGAACCGCATCCTTCAGTTTGTTCTTAAGAAATAACGCGAGGCAATCCGTAGGTACTACGTCGAATCCTGCACCCGGCAGGATCATGATGCCGTGGGTCTTTGCAGCTTCATCATATTTCTTAAGCATTTCAAATACAGCAATGTCGCCGTTGATGTCTATGTAATGTGTGCGGGTTTTCAGACAGGCCTCCACCATTTGTTTCGCAGTATGTTGAAATGGTCCTGCAGCGTTGAGCACCAGTTTAAAATCGGCCAGTGTGTTTTCGAGTGCAGCGCTATCGTTCAGGTCAAATATTTTGTAAGGGAATCCAAGTTTATGTGCAATCGGTTCAATTACTTCTTTTCTTCTTCCCGCTAATACAGGGCTCAGTCCATATTGCGATGCAAACCGTGCGATCAGTTCACCGGTGTAACCATTGGCGCCATAAAGCAAAAAAGATTGTAACATAATACCGCATTTTAGATCAAAACGTCATGGTTTCAGCAACACCTTTATTGATCCGTCTCTTTTCTCGTCAAATATCTGATAAGCCAATGCGCCGGACGACATTGGAAAATTATGCGAGATAATTGAATCGACTTTATATTTCTTTTTCTGAACAATTGGAGTAAGCTGATCCATCATGTATCGTGCCGGGCACCTCCCGACTTTTAATGTTAAGTTTTTATCATAGGCCTGTGTTGGCGAAATTGAGAAGTTTTTGTCATTACAAACACCAACAGAAGAAATAATACCTCCGGGCCGCACCAGGTCATACGCGGTATTCATGGATGATGATTTTCCAACTGCTTCCATTACAGCGGCAGCTCCTTTGCCGGATGTTGCATCGGAAACAATTGATGAAATATCCTGTGTCAGGGGATTTAATGCAATAGCGCCGTAAGACCGCGCTATTTCCAACCGGTCCTCCACGGTGTCTATCGCAAAAACAACTTCGGCACCGTACTCTTTCGCTCCCAGCACTGCCATTAATCCAACAGGACCACAGCCTACTACTGCATAAATTTCATCTGGTTTTATATTAGCCTGCAAGGCGCAGTAAAAACCGGTTGACATCACGTCTCCCAGCAAAATGCCTTCCTGCAAACTGATGCCTTCGGGAATTTTCTTAAGCGTTGATTCGGCCAGTGGCACCCTGATGAATTCAGCCTGACCTCCATGTAATCCATGCCCGTTGCTCCTCCATCCAAACAATTGACTTTTGACGCACCTGCAGGTCAACCCAACAGAACAGTAGTAGCACGAGCCACAACTGGTTGTGAAAGGACAAATAACAATGTCGCCTGTTTTCAAATGCCGAACGGCTTTTCCTTTTGCCATTACTTCACCAATAAATTCATGGCCCATTGCTGTGCCAATATCCTGTGGTTCGTATTGATGATACAGATGAAGGTCAGATCCGCAAATAGAACTCACAAGCACTTTAAGTATTACATCACCTTCATCAATAAGTACCGGGTCTTCAATTGAACTATATTCAATGGTCTTTTTTCCCTGAAATGTTAGCGCCTTCATTTTGATGCCGTTTGCAGTTACAAGATAAACAGAAAAAAATGGCTTGACCACGGTTAACAATTATTCTACGCTGGTATTCTTTTGCCATGTAAAGCTTATATTAACCATCTGATTTCACGAGCCTATCCTAATTGACACAACATTTCCTTCACTATTTCCTTAACACCAAAATTTCTGTTATGAAAAAATTTTTCGGATTGCTCATGGGTTCAATTCTGCTTTTTTCCTGTAACGACAGCGCCACAAGTGACAAGAAAGATGTGGAAACGGTAGCCTCGGAATCTGCTGCAACCCCTGATAATGAATTTGGCGATGAGAAATACATTTCAATCGCAAAAAAAGGCCTGGCCGATCTTGCCAGTGGTGACATCGATAGCTGGATGTCAAGCTTTGCGGATAATGCAGTATATCGCTGGAATAACCTTGACAGCCTTACGGGCAAGGCAGCAATCATGGAGTACTGGAAAAAAAGAAGAGCAGAGGTCATTGAAACGCTGGCATTCAGCAATGACATATGGCTTTCTGTTAAGGTTAATAAGTCCCAGGGTTATGGCCAGTTGACAGGAAATTATGCCTTAAGCTGGAAACAGGTGGAAGCAAAATACAAAACCGGTAAAACCATGACGCAAAGAATGCATACTGTGTTTCACTTCGACGCAAACGATAAAATAGATAGGGTAACTCAATATATGGACAGAGCGTCGATCAACGCGGCTATGTCAAAATAGGTATGGGTATACGACATTCCAGGCAACAGGTTCGATACGTCATCATTTAACCTGCCTGAGAAAAAAGGAATTGTAACTGCGGCAACAGCGGGAAACAAAATATTGCTGGCAGGTGGGGTATGGGATGGGAAAAACGCGATGAATCAACGGGAGGTGATCAATTTTAAGTCGGTGAGTGTTTTTGAATTGAAGTGATAGGCAAAGCCTTATAACCGGCCGGTTCAATTCATATACTTTGAAGGTCACGATCTGCCGAAATATCTGTTTACCGCCTCCGTACGGTTCTGCACGTGAAGCTTTTCGTAGATCTTATGAATATGCAGCCTGACAGTTCCATGGGCTATATGAAGGCGGTCTGCGATCTCTTTGTATAATAAACCATTTGCCAGCAACTGAAGTACCTCGTTCTCCCTTTCTGTCAGAATTTCCTTTCGGATCAATTTACTTGCATCCTGGAATACATTTACCAGCTTGCGTGCGATATTGCTGCTCATGGGTGACCCGTCCTGGCTCAGTTCCTTTATGCTGTCCAGTATTTTTTGCGGACCTGTTTTTTTAAGCAGGTAGCCCGTTGCTCCAGCCTGTAGCGCCTGCAATACCTTTTCATCATTTTCATAAACTGTAAACATCATGAATTGTGTGCCCGGGCATTTTTCTTTAACATGCCGGATGCATTCGATGCCGCTTATACCTGGCAGATTGATATCCATTATTACAATGTCGGGGCGACTTAAGGGTAGCTTTTGTATCGCAGCTTCTGCATCTGAATAGGTTTCCACCAATAACAATTCATCGTCAGACTCAATTAATTTCGCCAGACCTTCCCTGACCTCAGCCAGATCTTCAACTATTGATACTTTTACGGGCATCAGGTCTAATTTAATAATTGCGGTGACCTTTTCCTATATTATAAACGTTATAGTTATACCGGAACTGACAATATTACCTTTGTTCCAAACTGATTATCGAACAATACGGTTCCCTGAATTTCTTTCATGCGGCGCTGAATATTCTGTAAGCCATTGCTGAACGGGCGAATCGAATTCAGAATAATTCCTTTTCCGTTATCATGAACAGTGATCACAATTTTTTTCCCTAGCGTGATAGAAAAATTAACCTCCGATGCATTGGCATGCTTCACGATATTGTGCAGGCATTCTTTTACTGCTAAAAAAATGTGCTGCCGGACTTCACCTTTAATAAATGTCTCGGGCAGATTGAGCGGAGTGCTTGAATTGCAATGAATATTGTGACCGGTTAAGTATTCAATGGCATAGCTCCTGGTAAATGCCACGAGGTCGGCCACCGTATCGTTTTGCTCATTCAGCGCCCATACGATCTCACCCATTTTTTCGGCCATCTCATCGGAATAGGCCGATATCTTACCAATATCCGCCAGGAGCGCATCTTTATTATCTCTTTTCATTCTCATTCCTTCGCTCAGAAATTTTATCCTGGAAAGGCCTGCTCCCAGGTCATCGTGCATATCGGTCGCAATGCGGGTTCTTTCTTTTTCAATCGCCTGGTTTCTTTCAAGAACAGTTTTCTGTATCTCAAGTTTACGGCTGTAATAAAACCGTATGACAAAGATCACAAATCCCATAACCATTAAACCTATTACTGCCCTGAACCACCATGTCTGCCACCATGCCGGCTTTATTGAGAACGAATACCGGACAATCTGTTGCTGGTAATTGTCGGAAGGAAAAGTAGCCCTGACGTTCAATGTATAGTCGCCTGGTTGCAGATCATGACCAAAAAATGAAAAGTGATCTTTTAAAGGAAGCATGACAAACTTATCGCGGTCGAAAAGGTATAGTCCCTGGTCGGTTACAATATAGAGGTTGTCTTTTCCGGTCCAGTGTATTTTATTAATCAACAGGATCGTATCCTCCATCGGAACACGATGCAGGCGATTCTTATAATTTTCGCGTAAGCTGTTGTTGAAGTAACCAGCTTTCGGGACGTAATTCACAATGGGATTATCCTGCGCCCGTGAAGTGGCGCTGATCAAAAGAATGGCAAGAATCGTAATTATCCGTTGCATTGTTTACTCGTCCAGGTCAGACAACATAAACCGTGCTTCCACAAGGGAGGATAGTTTTATTGATTGTTTCAGGTATTCTCTGGAATTTTCGTGCTGATTCTTACGCTCCATAAATACTGCGCAATTATAATTTGCCATTGCCGCAAGTTTTTTATCAGGATGATTTACCAGTTTCATGCTTTCTATTAATGCGGCTTCGTAGTCATCACGACTGATTGCTGTTCCAACTGCAGCAAATTCTTTTTGTGTGAATACCGGGCGTGAACGCTGAGCAGTACTCGGGAAAAAATTATTCAGGAACTTCTCTGTATTCGCAACAGCTATTCCGAAAGCTCTCTTATAATTGGCAACAATGTCAGGCCCTGCTGCCAGTAAACCACTTAATACCGTCCTGCTGGAATGGAACTGGCTTACGCTGACAGGAATATTTTTGAACAAACCCTGGTGGTCGTATATCGCATAATCTGCTTCCGCGATGATATCGTAAAACGCTTCCCGGTTTTTACCGCTTTCCGTTTTCGTAACCTCAACTCTGGTCTGGGAAAAGAATACGTTGAAGTTTTTCAGAACAATGGCGTGTGATGCATTGTTTTGCAGCATAAGTGCCTTGATACTGCTGTCCGACGATACCGGGGTTACACCAGGCAATACAATTATTTCCGATTCGCTGTTTGCCCTGATCCTGCTTCCGGTAGACCGGAGTAAACTATCAAGGATATCTTTAAACAAATCTTCTTTATTCTTCCGGAATTTGTTTTCTCCCGGATCGAAACTGCTAAGCAGGAGTACACGTTCAAATTTGTTTTCAGGGACATACCTGGGTGGCACAGTTGTCCTGTAACTGATAGAACTGGTACTAACAACGCAGGATGTTAGTATCAGCAACGCTAAAATGCAGACGATTCGCATTTTGAGCACATTTTGAAATTAATTTAAGTGGCGGGAGGTAGCCTGCTCACATTTAAGAAATAATAGCCTGATTGGATATTAAGGAAGGATAACAGTTTATTAATGAATTGAATTCCAGCTTGCACAGGGGCTTGAAATAACAGGAGTCCAGGCCTTGATTAAATATGGTAATTAAATTTAAAGAATTCCCGGGTAATAAATATCGATTTATTTCGCGCCCTTCTGCCTTGTCATCATTATATCCCTGTCGAACAAATACAGACCGCTCTTATCTTCACCGATCAACTCGAGCTTATCATTCAGGACCCGTGCATTTTTTTCTTCTTCAATCTGTTCGCTTACATACCATTGAAGAAAGTTATGCGTGGCATAGTCCTTTTCTTTCAACGCAAGGTCAACCAGCTCATTAATGCTGCTGCTGACGTCTATTTCATGCGCCAGAAAATCTTCGAACATGCTTTTGATGCCCTTGTACGTCACAATGGGCTGTTCAAGTGCAGGCACAAGCGCATACCCGCCACGTTCATTAATGAAGCGCATCAGTTTCAGCATATGCTGTCTTTCTTCTTCGCTTTGTGTAAAAAAATACTCCGCAACATTGTCAAGCCCGGGTTGAATTTCACTCCAGCTGGCCATAGCAAGGTAGGCATGAGATGAAGCTGCTTCTAACTTTACCTGTTTATTCAGCGCCGCCTGCATTGATTTCGATAACATAGCTTTTTGGCTAAAATTATTGAAATAACATAACAAACCGAAGTTGTAACTGCAAATAGATTTGAATCACCCCGGTTACGAAGCGTACAGGCATTATAAAAAAAGTGGAGGAAAGATCGTTACCGTCCGACAGCCTTCAACACCGTCATTTCTTTTTTCACCTGGTCATCATAGGTCTTTTTGACTATATAATGCCATTGCTTTTCAGATACATCAACAAAGAAGACGTCGCCGGTTTTATGTTTTGCAACGGCATCCTGGAATTCCGCTGGTAACATTTCCGGGCCGAAAAACCAACCTGTATCGCCATGGGTTTTGTTGCCATCCATTGTATATTGTTCAGATAACTGATCCCAGGAAGCACCGGAGGCAAGCTTTTGCTGGATGAGTTTCTTAAGACTGTCGATCTGAGGCATCGTTAAAGAAAAACCGTCGAGGAAAATATAACTGGCGCGGTACATTACCGATTCAGTTGCCTCAAGAACCTTGTATGTAACATAACCAACTGAAAAAACATCACCCTGCTTTTGGCGCAGCAATCTTTTATCGAGGATAGAGCTATCCTTACCCCACACTACTTTGAATATTTCAGGTTTGAGGGCGGGATTAGCTTCAATGAATTTCTGGGCATCCTGAACAGAGGCTATCTTCTGAAATTTTTCAGTCACTGTTTGTTGCGCAAATACCGGGAAAGCAAATAGCAGCAATAATCCAACAAAACTATTTTTCATATTTCTTTTTTTATCAGGTACAGAAAAAAGTGCTAACCCGAAAGGTACTATTTTCATGATATTCACCCTCTTGACGGTCTAAGGGGACAATCAAATTTGCAATAGATTAACGATTTACGGAGGTGTTTTTTCCGGCCCAAACGCAGGCCCATGGTGCATTCTGGCCCTTAGGGAATAACTGCCGGCTGAAGCCTGTTAAACGAGCCCGATTTTACGGCCGCCGGGCCTGAAAATTGCAGTCATATTCAAAAAATAATCATGGCAGATAAAAAGCACGATCAACCGATGTCAAAACCTGACCCGGAAACATTACACACTACCGATCCGCAGGAACATATGAAAGGACCGATTTCTTCGGTAATGCATAATATTCAGGAAAATGCGGAAGAAAATGATACGACAAAAAAGGTGAAGAAGGATGAAAGTAAAGAAGAGGAGAGAGAAGAGGATTAGGTGATTTGAGGATTTGAGGATTTGAGGATGAATAATTCGATTGATCAATTTTTTGATTAAGATTAATAAAATTGATCAATCAATTCATTAAACAATTCATCCTCAAATCCTCAAATCATCTAATTATGACAATGCGCTTTCTGTCTACTTTGCTCACCTCCCGGCCTTAATACCTCAAAATGTCCCATCATTCCCGCAGCATGATGTTCCAGGATATGACAGTGATACATCCATTTTCCAGGGCGGTCATCGGCAACCCATGCGATCTTTACTTTACTCCTCGGCTTCAGGTTATAAGTATCCTTCCATGCTTTGTAGGCAGGAGTTTTACCATTTTCTTCGATCACCTGGAAGAAGAAACCATGTAAGTGAAATGGGTGGTCCATCAGACTGGTATTGGATACTTCCCATACCTGGAGATCGCCAACTGTTACTGGCTTATCATCAAAGTGAAGTTCATTATTAACAAGAAAATCTATACCTCTTTTCAAACTTGGGCCAACAGACATTTTAACCTTCCTGTTCACAACTGCATCTTTGGGTGCCAATGTTTCTATACTGTTTAGTTTTTCAGGAATGAATGCATTGGAAGGTTTTGTTTCCTTAACATGAACAGTAGCATATTGCTGCTTCCTCGACTTTACCATTGTTCTGCGATTGTACGGTAGGGTTTCAATACTAAACACGTCGCCTTCTTCAAAAGGTCCCGCAAGTATATCGAAACGTTCCCCCGGTGTGATCATCAGTTTTGTTTCGGTTCTCACTTCTTCAAGCAACCCGCCATCAGTTGCGATAACCCTGAATGGTTTGCCGCCAAGACTTAGCAAAAAATATCTCGCACTGGCTGCGTTAATGAATCTCCATCTTTCGGTTTGACCGGCATTCATTTCTATTGTCATTCCTTCTTTTCCATTCAAAAGGCAGGTGCTTCCCTCACGGCCGTCGTGCCGTTCGATCCATCTTCCTACAGATCCATGCTGCCTGAACTGGTTGTTGTGCGTAAGTTTCATATCATCAATGATCAATACACGTTCATTGTCAACAACAAGCTCTTCTTCGGTTTCGATTACGATACCACCGTACATTCCACGCTCCATTTGCACTGTTTCATTCTGATGTGAATGATACCAGAATGTTCCGGCATCCCGCGCCTCAAAGCGGTAAGTGAAGCGCTCTCCCGGTAAAATTGGCTCCTGTACTTCACCAGTGCCGTCCATTGATGCAGGAAGCCTGAGCCCATGCCAGTGCACGAAAGTTGATTCGGGCAAATTGTTTACAACATTGATAACAAGCGTGTCGCCTTTTTTTGCTTTAAGAACAGGCCCGGGGACCTGTTGGTTAAATCCCCAGGCTGTGATTGTTTTTCCAGGCTTTACTTCCCAGTTGAATTCACTGGCTACCAGTGTATATTCAACGATTTTGGTTTGATGTTTCATTGTGCAGTTTTGGCTGTTAGTTGATTGTTTGATGGAACAAAGCTAGCATGCATGCCGGCCGAAACCGTTACACAATTTTGAGTAATAGTTATATAATTTTTAAACAAGGGAAATCTTCTAACGGATACCTGCATGTTAAGATTAGAATGATGCGCCTTAAGTCCGTAATCAAATGACAGCTATCATAACTTCTGCTGCTTCTCATCATTTTCCGGTCTTTACAATGAAGCTAGTTTCGTTCGTTGGAAGCGATATCCTTCCAGCGAATAAACTCTAAACTTTCATTTATGAAACAGATATACACTCTGGTTCTCCTGTTCTTAATAACGGAGATGAATATCTCTTACGGGCAGGACGGAAAACTTGATTCCGCTTTTGGAACCAATGGCAGGGCATATGGTGGAATCATTGCCAGCGGCGCGGGTGGTCGTCCGCAGGTTCTGATCCAGGCTGATCAGAAAATTGTTCAGATCGCAGGCCCGTTGATCAATGGTAATCTGGATTTCGAAATATTAAGATTCCTGCCGGACGGCACTCCCGACCCTTCATTTAATGGTAATGGAAAGCTATTGCTGAATTTCGGCGCAAAAGAAGTTGCTCAATGCGTTATTCAGCAAGCAGATGGCAAACTGGTTGTGGGTGGCCATAAAGACGGTTTGATAATGCTGGTAAGGCTGAATGCAGACGGTACGCTGGACCAGACATTTAACGGCCAGGGATGGCGACAATACAATATTCTTAATATCGGTGGAGAGCAATATGCTTCCGGCCTTGCAGTGCAACAGGACGGTAAGATCGTAGTCTCCTGCTCAGTTGGGGGTGGATACCCCTTTTTGATGGATTTCATTGTGCTAAGGATAAATTCAGATGGCAGTCCTGATAACACTTTCAATAGCGTAGGACATCAGTTAATTAATATGGTAAGTGGAGATGAATATACATCCGGTATTGCCGTTGCCTCCGATGGAAAAATAATTGTTGGCGGCGTTGCAAACGGGTCCGGCACTGTTGGTTATGACGTGGCTTTTGCGCGATTGATGCCAGATGGTACGCTGGATGCAAGTTTCGGAACCGGGGGACGAAAAATTATTAATCTTGGTATCGGGGAAGATAACGTCAGCGATATGTTGTTGCAGCCTGATGGAAAGATATTGTTCGGTGGTTATTCAGCTCAACAATTCACAAGTCATGATTTTGTGATTGGAAGACTGTTGCCTGATGGCACACTGGACAATAGCTTCGGGACCGGTGGACTCGCCTTTAAAGATTTTGGTGGGCTTGATATCAGTTATGGAATGGACATTCAGGCCGATGGTAAAATAGTTCAAAGTGGGAATGCAATTGTATCAGGAGAACCTGCATTTTGTACAGTGTACCGTTGTTTGCCAAATGGCATTACTGATAGTTCTTTTGGCTTGAATGGCATCGCATCCTTTGATTTAGGCCCGGGCCATGGCTATTACGGCGGGTCGCCACTTCAAAGCGTAAAAGTGCAAAAGGATGGAAAGATAGTTGCCGGCGCAATTGCCCGTATCATCCCTGGCGCTTATGGTTATCTCACCAATGAAAACGTTCTGATCCGGCTAACGGGGACTCCTCCCATCCAGATATCTGAGCAGGTGACCATTTTCACGGGTTCATTGGCAGGACGTAATGTGTTGCTGAGGTGGACATCTTATAATAACGACACCATTGATTATTTTAATATCCAGCGCAGCATTGACAAGATCCATTATGATGTTGTTGGCACAGTGCAGGCAATACCCAATCGGTTCATTTATGTTTATGTTGATGGAGTTAATAATTTGCTGGAAAATCCGCAGATTTTCTACAGGCTGGAAGTTGTAGATGTTGATGGCAATAAAAAATATACAGAAGTGATTACAATTGACATACCTCAGTCCGGCAGTTTAGCTAAAGCAGAATTAACTGTAACTGGTATCGAACAAAACAGTGAAATCCGTGTTCGATATGACAGCGAAGTGGCGGAAAACGGTATACTTTCGGTTTACAGTGCTGATGGCAAACTTATCAGCAGAAACGACGTGTTAATTGTGAAAGGCTTTAATCAATGGCAACAGTATTTGCCCGATCATGTAAATGGAATATTAGTAGTACAGTTGCGTACTTCACAGAAGACACTGACAAAAAAGATCTTCAGTTTCAGGTAGACAGTCAGTTGAACAGACGCGGAGCAGTCTTTCGGGACTGCTTCGCTTTTTTAATTGGCTTCACAATTCAGGACATTCCTTTTTATTTGAGTCTCTGATATACCTCAACCGATTTATCTCCATTAGCAAACGTTATCGTTTGCTTGTATGTGTCAGCAGTTGGATACTCAATATCAACTTCATAACTTTTCCCCAACAGGCCGGTGATGAAAGTTGAATTGGCTACGGTTTCCTTAATCTTATGGGAATCCACCATTTCATACGGGCCATAGCCAAATACCGAAGTTTTTCCTTTGGCAGAATCCATAACAGTTATTGCCCAGATAAAATAGCCGTTTTGGTAGACTTTATATTCTAATGGGTTGTTATTAACCGATGAATCCCCCGCTTTTGTGATGTAAACATTCCTGATCTGCTTCCATGCACCGTCAAGCGGACTTTTAAGATCGCTTCCTGTAGTTTCGTAAGTTTCGGTAAGCTTGTAATTCGTGCCGGAAAGATTCATGTTCTCAATTACCTGTTCGTACCCGTCAGCGTTTCTGTTGATGGTGACGGCAAAGGTGTCGCTCTTTTCACCTTGTTCGGCTGTGTAAAAGCGATACTCATACAATTTGTCTTTTTCGACTTTGTATTTCCCGATTCCGAAATTTGCGAAAGAATCTGCAACGTTGGGAGACGCGTACATAAAATACTGGTCAGTATAGATCTTCAACTGCTTCCTGTCTATGGCTGAGTCTTTCGACCCATCATTCAACACCTGCGTATTCAAAGCATAAGCTCCAACCATATTGATTTCTGGCTCGTTTTTACAGGAAACAATTAAAAGCATCAGAATAAATGCAGGTAAATGTTTCATAACCGAAGGTTTTAAAGTGAGCGATAATTGCCTTATACTTTCATGAAGTTGTCCCGGGTTTTTTCAAGCTCAGGGTCAGGAGTAAAAGCGAACCCCACAATGCCAGGATTTAGATAGGCAGAATTAACAGGATGGCTACCAAAGGAGTACTATGAATTTACGAAATTGTTTGGATATGGATGGTGACTTTATGTTTCCCATTACATAATGTAAAATGCCGAAGCTTACGCTTCAGCATTTACATTGAAATTCAAAGCTACCAGTTCTTTACTTTTTGATCATCTTTATTACAGCTCTCTCAGTGTTATTTTTTACTTCCAGCACGTAGGTGCCGGTTGTGATGTGCCCACCCATATTCAGTGTAATACTGTTTATTCCTTTCTGAACTTTCGATTGTGTAGTATACAGTTTGGATCCTGTCATGCTATAGATAGATATATCAACACTATTGCCCGTTGCTGAATTAAAGGTGAATCCAAGGTATGATTCAACAGGATTATTTCTCAGCACTATTCCACTGTTTGTAAGGCCTGCTTTACCGGTGAGATCAATCACTTTCGAATAGGAAACAGCATGATTGTAGTTATTGATCTTTAAGCGGTAAAAACCTCCCGGGTTATTTCTGTCAGTTCCTTTGAAGGAATAATTTTCATTTCCCTGCTTATCCGAAGAAACTACCTGCCCGATGGTTGTAAAGTCAATGCCATTATGACTTTGCTGAACATCAAATGTTGTTCCTGTACCATTTTCAGTTACGCTCCATTTCAGATCAGCTACGCCATTCACAATAGATCCAGTGAATGTTTGCAATTTCAGCGGTAAAAGAACATTCCTGCTGCTGACCAGCATCACCATATCAAAACAACCTGCGGCTGTTTTTACAGCAAGAAGAACATTTGCATCGTATGGAAGGAATTTCGTCTCGTAAAGTGTATTACTAAGATTAAGTATGGTTTTAGAGGCAACATAGGTATCGGCCGCATCCAGGTCTGTAGCTACCAGTCCATTATCAACATAAACATCAATGATAACCGGGAAAACGCCTGGAGGAGCATCAATCAGTTTGTATAAGACAATAGATGAATCAGTAGGCGAAGCACCGCGGCTGATCATTGCAGATAAAAGTATTGTGCCTGTTGTTCCGGATTCGGATCCGTTAGCCGCATTGGGTGTATGCTGCACACCGGAGCTTGATTTTTGCCATTCTCCGCAAAGACCATCCCTGAGCCTGGTGTATCCGTTGTCGGACCCTGCTTCAGCAATTACAAATTCCGCTGAGATATTAGCATATGTTGAAAAAGGAATTGTATATACTCCTCCTCCGCCTGCCATTGCTACCTTGAAGTCTGGTAAACCTAATATGAAAGCGGGAACCACGTTAGCGCTTGCTCCTCCGAAGAAGGCATTCACCAGCACGCCATGTTTGTATACAAAAACGGAATAGCCTGCGCCACCGCCCGTTCTTCTGTAGAAAAAGTCGTTAAAGTCAGCTGGTAAAACCTGCTCGTCGTAGAATGAATTGCCATCAATATCTACGGGCACATTATTACCTACAACCCATTTTTTCAGGTAGCCGTTGTTAAGGGCCATGAACGTAAGGTCGTTCCAGCTGAAATGCGACTGAGTTGATCCGGTGATACCCTGGTAATTAAAAGGTATCGCCGCGGATCCGACAAAATAACCTTTGGGCTGAACCATCAGGTCGGGAAGATCCATTACATACAGTCCCTGAACACCAGCCGGCTCTTCGAAGTAGGTAACGATGGTATATCCCTGGAGGGATATGGGAGCGAAAGAGCTGCCGTTATTGTACAACTCAAAAAATTCATGTTTTCCTGCACCGGGGATGGCATAAAGTTCATTAAGAACTACCTGCGATCTGCCTGTGATAAACAGGAGAAGTACGGTTAAAAGGGTAAAGATTCTTTTCATTTCTTAGGGTTTGAATCAATAAATTTTGTTCAAGTCCCATAGAAATATTGGAGCATTAATTCATCAAGGGTATTGGGTCGGGTTATAAGACGTTAATAGTGGATAAGGCACATATCTTGTAAAACAAGAAAGAATTTGAATGCAGAGTTTTGAGGAAATAATCAGTACAGGGGAATACTAATACGAAGTAGTAAAGTAATAGACCGGGTACGATTATTCAGATTGCCTTTCTAAGGATTGGTGGAACAAACATACTCATCAGTTTTAATATTTGCAAGCTACTTGCAAAATTATATTTGCGAATTCATGGCACATTTTTGAGTGAAACGTGTAACTGTATGATATACAAACGAAAGGTATTTTAGATAACAGACATTAATAACGTTTAGTAATAGGGTACATTTGTGTTTAGTTGTCACTTTTTCTAAACTGCCCCTTATGTTCCTCGGTCACTTCGCACTTGGCTTTGCCGCTAAAAAAGTAAGCTCAAAGCCTTCATTAGGCACTTTGTTTATGGCAACACAGTTTATTGATCTGTTGTGGCCCTTCCTGCTGATATTTGGATTCGAGACAATACGCATTGAACCAGGCAATACAGCATTCACGCCAATTAATTTTGTTTCTTATCCATATTCTCACAGCTTAATGGCGGTTCTCATTTGGGGATTGTTGTTTGGTGTAATCTATTACATGATCAGGAAAGACCTTAAGAGTGCTGTATTATTGGGTGCGCTGGTTTTGAGTCATTGGTTTCTTGATCTCATTGCTCACCGTCCTGATCTGCCGATCACTTTTTCAGAGCAAACAAAAGTAGGGTTGGGTCTGTGGAATTATAAGACCGCAACCCTCATTATTGAATTGCTTGTTTTCGCCGCAGGTATTTTAATTTATACTTCAGTTACAAAAGCAAAAAACAATACAGGCAGATACGCATTATGGGGTTTGGTAGCGTTTTTTGTTATCATTTACTTCATGAATGCTTATAGCGATCCACCACCCGATGTAAAGGCTATCGGTTATGTTGGATTGGCACAATGGCTGTTTGTATTCTGGGGCTATTGGATCGATAAAAACAGGGTTGAACGACATTAAGTCTGGTTGCTTTTTTGATTTCCGTTTTTTGTTAAACAAATCATGAACGACCGGTAATATTTACGAAGTTGTAGTTACCCGCACAGAAAACAACGCCCATCCTGCATTATCACTTGCATTATTTCGCTGCTGAATAGACGCGCCCAGTTCAAGACTGCCAGAGATCTCATCTATCGGCGGTGCAAGTATCACCAGCGTTTCTGTTTTTGGACCCTGGATCTGTACATCCTGAAACCCTCCAAGCGGGAAATGAAAGATCCGGAATTTGTAAACAACGTTCATGTTAAGCTGAACATTGAATTCAACGAGGTGATTAGATCCTTTTTTTATTCTCGGGAATTCAACCTGAGCTCCGGGAAACACAGCTCCCTGGAAAGAAGAACTGAAGAGGGCCTGGCCTGTGCCTACCGGCCATATCGGATAAACCATCATTGCCGAATACAGTGTTAAATAGCTTTTGCCCTTTAAAGGCGCTGCCGGCGTTAACACGATAGGCGTTTTTACTTTGCTTAACGTAACGTCAAGAAGTTTCGCTTTTTGAGCAGTTGTAAGCGCTTTTACTTTTGTCTTCTCAAGTTTCTTTGCATCGAAACCCAGTTTGCTGGTGACATCATTCCGTTGTACAACGGCTTCTGATAATTTTTTTGGAGGCATGTCTTAAAATTAAGAGTGATTAATTGGTGAATGCTAACTATTCAGAAGCTTGTGTGGAACTACCCAGGCGAGTAGACAGGATAAACAGGTTTAATAATTTGAAGGTAAACAACTATCGCCATCGGGCATATACCCTTTTTGGGTTATTCGTAGTATTACTTATTGCATCACCCGATCAGGTAGGCAAGTCCGCTGTTCACTTCACCGCAAAGATCCATTACATTCTTTTCCCTGAACAGGTTTTCGAAGATGTCTCTTCCTTTTTTGTATTCATGGTGAATGGGGCAGGGGTGAAGGGCCGAACACCTGCTCAGGCCCAGTCCGCATTCTTTAAATACCATCTTCCCATCTATGGCTTCAACGATCTGCATGATAGGCTGTTTCAATTGGCTCTTCGAAATAAAAAAACCTCCTGCGGGTCCTTTAGCGCTATGAATTACATTCTGCCTGACCAGCGTTTGCAATAGCTTGCCAACAGTGTGCTCGCTGGCGTCAATATATTCCGCAATTTCTTTAATACCGGCTTTTCCGCCCGTTTCGGATTTTGAAGCCAGGTAGATCACCGCTTTTATCGCTGTTTTACAGGTAAGACTAAGCATTGGCTAACGGTTTAAAAAGTTTTGACCTTCTTCAGAGATCATCTGGTTGCTCCATGGGGGAGTGAATGTCAGCTTTACATTTATCTCATTTTCCGGGAAAGTACTATCAAGGGTTTTGGCAACGGCATCGGTGATAAATTCTCCCATCGGACAGAACTGAGTGGTAAGTGTCATGGTGCAAAATATCCTGCTATCGGCCTCATCAAAATCGATCTGGTAAATCAGGCCCAGGTCTACAACATTCAATCCGATTTCGGGATCAACAACGTTCTGCAAGGCCGCAAGGGCAATTGTGCATTTAATATTATTGTTGGTGATAACGTTCATCGGATAACGGGTTTATGAACCAGGATCTTTATCACATTCCAGTTATAAAGTACTGCTACCAACAGCAATAATACTGAGGCCGATTGAAGGATTAAAATATTATTGAGCAATATGCCGATCGGAAATAGTGCAAAACCTCCAAGATAAATAACGCCCATGCTGATGAACACGGTGCGACTGAACATATCTTTCGGATTAGGAGTTTTGCCAGTGGCCGAAAGAGTGTGATACACCTTATTCCATACGATGAACGGAAGTGTCTTGAAGGTCATCCCAAGTATAATGGCGGTGATCCATCCAAAGAAGATCACAAATCCATAAATAAGTATCACGCGAATGTCGGGTGTTGCCGCAAGCAGCATGATTGATATGATAACCACCAAAACAACCACAGGCAGTAACATCATTAATACAGATAATAACGATATTCTCATTTGCTCGTCGACCTTTTTGCGGATACGCTGACTGAACGATTTATAACAATAATATGCAAAAAGAAAGATCGCCACCGCCACAGCGATAAAAGGCATCAGCACAGCGGATTTACTATCAGCAAAAAGAAAAATAAACACAAATGAAGCAAGTCCTCCGTTGATGAGCCCATAGATCAGCCAAAGCAAACCCGGGTTACTGTATTTTGAAATAAGGAACATGGGAATGAGTCTTGATCCAACACCAATAACCAACAATAAAAACCAACCCACCACACCCGTATGCGCGTGCAGTGCCAGGTAATGCAGCGATTCCTTTGGCATAAGAGGATAAGTGAAATTATACACCAGTACAAGACCTACGATGGTTGTAACCAGTAACCATAAGCCTCCGGTGAACAGGAAGACCGCATGAACGTTTTCCTTTTTACTCTTCGCCATGCTCATGCCAAGATTGATAAGGTAAACTATGATCGCGAGTATGATCAGCCTGCCGCCCCATTTTGCCGGCCATCCCATATCGAACACATAAAACCCATACGATAATAATGGAATACCTGTCGCGGCAAGTATGAAACACAATCCTGCGAGTTTATTACTATGAAGCTTTCCTTCAATAAGAACAGGTACCAGCTGATGGCTGGCTCCCAATATGATCATGGTGCCCCATCCGAGCGCCATAATATGGGTTATTGCCAATGTCCTGGGATGAAAATAGTGTTGTGTAAAAGAAGGCGCGGCAACCAGCAGCATAATAGTAGCCACCAGGAATGAGATCGCGGCATACACATAAAAAGGAACCACTACCTTATGGGAAGTGGTTTTGATAAGGCTTGTATTTCCTGCAACAGAAAACATTTAGTCTTTGTAAATTAACAGGTGAACTTCCGAATCGCTGATCTCCCTTACGCGGTAGTTGAACTTTCTGTCTGCCAGTTCCGGAATAAGGAAAAGTGGAATTCGTTTGTGGTAAACAAAAAGCGCATGCCCTTCGGGCAAAGTGCTTAATGCATCCAGAATTGTGATCATTGGTAAAGGCATTTCAAGTTGTCTTACATCTATTGTTACCAGGTTTGAGCCGAAACGACTGGCTACTTCGTCCCATGTTTCACTATTACCGGCAACCTGCACCGGTTCATTTGCAGGCGAATTATTTCTTTTATAAAAATAGGTAAACACAAGATCGGAATTGATATGTTCTGCATAGGATTCGAATCCCTGCTTTTCCAGTAACAACACTAAGGGAGTTGGCTCAAAACTATTGATGAGTTTCAATACCTGTTGTGGTTTCACTGACCTGACCTTCTGCAGTATCAGATTCAACGGATCATTACCATGTTCTATTATCGGACGAACATCCAGCTCTACTAACTGTGATGGGGTTATATTTTTTACAAAATCCGGTAAATTGTTTTGTTCCTGTACAATTTCATCAGTAATTTCCTCATCGGCCTCAAAACCCAGTGGCTTTAGCTTCTGGTAAAAGTCTTTTACACTGCATCCGCCGATCTTGCTGGCCATCGCAATGGAAGTACGACCCGCCATCAGTTTTCGCAATAAGGGGTTTCTCAGTTTTTCAAATCTTGACGACAGGCTGATGATCGCTTCAAGCGCAACCGGATTATGCTTAAGCAGTGCGGCGATTTTGGTATTGGCGTTGATGGTCATGGATGTTGATTTATTTTTCCCAGAACCTGTCGTCCCAATTGTTGTCCGGATCTTCTTCTTTTGTTACCGGTTTGGATGCATGCGCTTCTAAAACTTTTTCAGGGAGAATATCCTGCAGATGATTGAACAATTGTCTTTCTTCAAAGCGGATGTGCGCTTCCAGGGTGTCGGCGAATTCACGCAATATTTCCGTGTCGCCGGGAAACTGTATTATTTTATCAATCAGCGCGTAAACCTTTTTGTGTTCTGCCAAAGCCTGAACACATAGGTCATCTCCAGCAGGAGCTTTATTAAATAATTCATTTTCCTCTTCCATAAAATGTTGCTGAAGGTCAACATCGAAGAAGTAAAGCACGTACCGGCTGATTCGTTTCGGGTCAACTGCCGTACGGAGACCCTGGCGGATCTTCCATACAAGCAGTAGTCCGAAATGGTGGTCTTTTGAAAGGGATATCAGAGCCTTATGGCGCTTTATTGGAGCATGATCTTTCATTTTGCCGCTGTTTTTTCCAGTTCTACTGCTTTGGGGAACAGGATATTATTTTCGAGATGAACGTGCAGGTGCAGATCGTCTTCAAACTCTGCCAGTTTTCTGTATAATAAACTATAACTGGCACATGCGTCTTCGGGTAAAGTGAAGTTGTTGCTAAGCTGCCTGATCTTTTCCATGTGTTCTCCGGCAAGCTCGTGTTCCAGTTCCATCATATGAATGGGACTTTGAACAGTTCCAAAGGCAGACGCATGCATAGGCTGTCCGTTTGTTTTTGCTGCTACAAGTTCTTTTATAAAGGGGAACAGCACCTTTTCTTCTTTTACAAGATGTGCGCTGAGCTCGGCATTGATCTCTCTTACCAGCACAAATATTTCTGTAAGCTCCGGGTGGCGCATACCATGCACGCTTGCTACTTTATTAGCGTAAGCAACCAGGTCGGGAAGTGTTTTCCTTACATAAGTATGGTGAGTGTTAACGATATAATCCGCCAGGAATCCCAGTTCCCATTCGTCGTAGGGAAGGGGACGGGATGCAGGGTACGTTTCAGCCTTCTGCAGTTCCTGTTCAACTTTTGTTACGTCGATACCTTTTTCGGCACAGGCTTCTTTAACGGTTTTCTTTCCGCCACAGCAGAAATCCAGACCATATTTCTTGAAGATTTCGGCTTTTCTGAGGTCTTTAGCGGCTAACTGTCCAAGAGTCTGATCAGATTCACCGGTCTGGCGTTTTGTGATCTTTACTCTCCACCATTCAGGTCCCTGTTCAAGGTACTGCCAGGTGAAAATGTTTCCGCGTTCGCCGAGCAATTGGTAGTAAAGCGGCTTTGGATCGTGGTCGTTATGAATTGTTAGGCTTTCGCCTTCACCAAGTGCATCAAATCGCACAAAAATGGTAGGATGCTTTTGTCTTGGCTCAAGTAAGGTAACATTCAGGACGTTTTCGGTTGTTGCTTGCATATATCTGGATTTCTTGATGATTATGCAGCAAAGATAGAGAGAATAATAATAAAAGTAATAAAATACTTTTATTATTTAGTTAAAAAGGGATTTTATCGAGAATTGGAATAGAAAAAATGAAAAATGTAAAATTCAAAATGTAAAATGGGGAAAGATGTAAAAAGGCGGCTTGTCCGATAAATTTTACATTTTACATTTTACATTTTACATTTTGCATTTTACATCAAATCCGGTTCAATCGGCAAATAAATCACCACCCTTGTTCCTTCACTAAGGTCTTCGATCTCAACTTTCGCTTTTTTGTCCTGCATCAGGTTATTGAAAATTGAGATCCTGTCCTGGGTTACTTTAATTCCTAATGAGTTCTTCTGTATAGGATTATTGATCTTGAGTTCGGCAGTCCTTTTTCGTCCTACACCATTATCCTCAACCTGAACGATGATGTATCCGTCGTGCAGGTTGGCCGACAGATTCAGTATCCCGGTATTGTCCTGTTTGTTCCTTACACCATGAATGATGGCGTTTTCAACAAAAGGCTGGATGATCATTGGAGGAATAAAATACTCACGCTGAAATATTACCGGTTGCACATAATAATTAACGGAAAAGACCCTTGCGTAACGCATTTGCTCCAGTTCAATGTATAATTGCAGGGATTTCCAGTCGTTTTCAAAAGGCACCAGCTGGCTCAGTGAGTTTTCCAGTACCAGACGCGTAAGCCTCGAAAATTTCTGGATCATCAGGGAAACAGCTTCTTTATTATTTTCCAGTGCATACGATTCAATTGTATTCAAAATATTAAAAACGAAGTGTGGATTCATTTGCGAGCGCAATGCTTTCAGTTCACTTTCTGAAAATTTACGGTTAAAGTCCGCCAGTAATTTTGCTTCCTTTTCAAATTCCAATGCTTCCCGTTGGTGTAGAAGTTCAGTGGTTCTTTCCCTGATCTGTTCTTCCAATAGAATGTTTTGTTGCGCCAGTATCTGTTGCTTTTCCTTTTCTTGTAATATAGTTTTTTCAGATAGCTGTTCTACTTCTACAAGCCGCGACTGAAGCGAACGACCTGTTCTCGCAAATTCTCCAGCAAAATATAAGGACAGTCCGATTGGCAGCACCATAAAAGCAAGACTGAAACTGAAAAAGGCTGGCTCGCCTTTTCCGGTCGATTCAAAATACAGTGTTGCCAACATCAGCATTAAGCTAACTATCCCTGTCAATGTCAGCGTGATGCTTCCGGGTTGGGATCTTCTGTTTGCTTTTATACAGATTCTCAGAAAGTCAATGTTAATTAATATTACATATACTGGTCCGATTACACTGGTCCAATTCTGTACTATAAAAAAGCTCAGCGCATAGACCGGTATAAAGGAGACTATGAAATAATATTGCCATTTTCTTTTCTGTTTTACTACAGTATAGATCCCTGTTAAGAAAAACAACAAACCTGCAGCTCCCGAAATGTTCTGAATGAACAACATCACGTTAGCTTCAGGTAATGTTCTCGTTTCCATTAAAGCCGTGAGATGTAGTAAGGTCCCCCCACTTATGCTGAAGAAGAAAATGCCTATATACAGATATTCTTTTCTTTTTTTGTAATTGAGAAAAAAGAAAAGCAGAATGAAAGTTAAAGGCACGTAAAATATTAGTTGTATTAACTGCAGATCTTTGTAAAAACCTTCGTATCGTAAATAATCATTAAAAGCCTGATTATAGTCCTTCAGTATAAATTGAACACAGGTTGAATGGGTCATAAACATTTGAAGGAAACGTTTGTTCATCGAATACCTGACAGCCAGTTGCTGGTATTCCTGGCCTCCCAATTTTATTGACATTGGACGGTACGAGATATGTTTCGTTATTTCATTCGCCGCATCTTTGCTTACTGTGCCAAATTTGTAGACCAGTTTTCCATTAAGGTAAACTTCGGATGCTCCATTACTTGTATAAACCATTGCAAGCTGTTCATTCAATAACGAAGAATCTACTTTCAGCTTTAACCTGAACCATCCGATACCCGCTTCCCTGACCCGGGGAAGCTGAATTATTGATAATGTTGGATTAATTGTATCCCATGTTCTGTCGTCAAAATCGGTCTCAGCCCATTTTGGATCATCGCCCGCATGAAATACCCAGCCTTCAATAAGCTTTACATTGGTTTTTGTGAGGTGATATACAGGTGTGGATCTTTGCTGAGAATAGGACTTGCAGGTTTGCATATACACAAAGAGGAGCAGCAGTAGTAGAATTTTAGATATCATGCACCCTCCTTGTTTCTTTACTAAATGTACTCTAATCCTTCGGTAACCCGATATGTACAATAAGCCAGATACCCAATCCACTCACTAATTAGCTGCATCTGGTAATTCCTGCGGTGCGATAATCTCAAGCGCTTTAATTTGTTACCTTTCAGAACCAGTTTGTCTTCACGCTTCTAAATACAATATATGATCAGGGTAGTGTTGATAGATGACGAACCTCAAAGCTGCAAGGCATTAGCAATCAAATTGAAGGCGCTTGCGAACGACCTGGAAATTGTTGCAGTATATCACGATCCATTAAAAGCGCTGGAAGGCTTATCCAAAAATAAACCTGATCTGTTGTTCCTTGATATTGAAATGCCCGGAATGAATGGATTCCAACTGCTCGAATCAATGGAGAATTTTTCATTTGAAGTGATATTCATCACGGCCTACGATGAATACACACTTAACGCCTTACGGGTAAGCGCACTGGATTATCTTTTAAAGCCGGTTGATACTACTGAACTGGAAAATTCGCTGACGAGGTTGAGAAACAGAATGAAAGTAAAACAGAACGATAATACGATGGATGTGCGGAATCAGCTGGAAATACTTCGCGACAGCATGCAAATGCCTCATGGACCAAAGCGGCTGGCAATAACAACGCTGCAGGGAATTGTGTTTTTGAAGTTTAACGAGATCATCAGGGTTGAGGCGGTCAGCAATTACTCTACTTTTTACCTTGTAAACAAACAGAAGATCGTAGTATCAAAGACGCTAAAAGAATATGAATTAATACTAACCTCGCAGAATTTTTTCCGGGTAAGCAGGTCATGCATCGTAAACACCGACTATGTTGTGAAATACAGGAACGAAGATGGTGGCGTTCTGTTATTGCAGGATGGCTCGGAAGTCGGGGTCGGCCCAAACCGTAAAAACGAATTGGTAGAATTACTCTCCGGATTATGATCATTTATACTTCCATGAAATCTAATCAATGCTTTCGTCTGTTCAATCAGCCAACAACCCGTTCCAATCATTAGCTGAAAACAAGGTCATTTGGGATAGTAGCTTTATTTGAAACGCCATTTTAATCATCAATAAAGCTATCATCATGAAAAAATCATCATTCTCCACATTGATCATATTAGCAGTGACCATGTTCATTACATCTTGTGATAAAGAGATCGGCAATCCGGGAATTGAAACCATCGAGCAGAAAGCAAACACGATTAAAGTAAGGAACAATAGTGTCCAGGTCTCACTAATTAAAGCCGAAGGTTTTCCTGACCCTTGTTTCAACAGATCACTGAATACTGTGTTTCAGGAATCATTCAGGTTTACAGGAAGCGCAATTCAATGGGAATATAAAGACCTGGTCACGGGAGCCAATGCTATAAGTTTTGAATGCACACATCATTGCGCAAATGAAACAGCCAAAGAATCGCTGGTGTTTGAAGTAAATGATGGTAATAACATTCAGCGGGTAAACGCAAGGAAGACACAGCATTGCACATTTGAGTTCTGGATTATGGCTGATTAGCGGTTATACCGGCAGTTTCGCATCGAAAGTTTATTCAATGGAAAGCCGACACTTAGTTAACGGAAAACAAACGTGAATTTTGATTCTTTCACGGGTATGATCAAAAACAGGCTTGCCACTTATTTTGGTTTGCTACCACTTATACAGGCGCTTATCTCAGTTATGAAATTGCAACCGGAGGAGTTTTGAAAGCAAGCCTGATTGATTATCTTGTGGACCATTACCCCAAAAATCACTCTATGAACCTTAACCGCTTTTCATTATTCCTTCTCATACTTTGTGGATCCCTTGCTGTTGCAGGATGTAAAAAAGATAAAGGAAATAAAGTACCGGTGGCCGATGCAGGACCGGGGAAAAACATCACATTACCAATTGATACCGAAACCTTTACCGGCACCGGGACAGATGAAGATGGTGATATTGTTGCGTACCTCTGGAGCCAGGTTTCCGGCCCGGCCCCAACCACAATCGTTAATCCGGGATCTCCTTCTACAGTGATCAGAGGATTTCAGCAGGGAACTTATATTTTCCAGCTGATGGTTACCGACAATGACGGCGCAACCGGCGTTGATACAACAAAGATCATCGTCAGCCCCAACCCGATCAAAACGCTTACACTTCAGCCTGCAAATAACCAGTTCGAATGGCAGATTGCTGCTTTAAATGGTGCAAATTATAGCCAGTCAGGCGCACCTGATTTGCCAATTTCTGCCTGGACAGTTCAAGGTCAACCTATTTTTGTAAGGGGATTGGTGAAGTTTGACCTGAGTGCAATTCCAACGAATGCAACGATTGTCAGCGCTAACCTGTACTTGTATTCATATCCTTCACCAACGCTGAATGGCAATTTCGTTGACGCGAACTTCGGTTCAAGCAATAGTTTGTGGCTTCAGCAGGTTACTTCAAACTGGTCGCCTTCAACAGTTGGCTGGTATAACCAACCAACATATTCTACGGCTAACCAGATAGTGATACCCCATACCACGCAATCGCAGCTTGACCTGAATATTGATGTAAAGAATATGGTAAGCTCGATGGTCGCTAACAATGCCAATTACGGATTTGGGTTTCGCCTGCAAACTGAGGTTACTTATAACAGCAGGATTTTCGTTTCCAGTTATAATACAACACATACTTCAAGGCTTCCTAAACTTGTAGTAGTGTACCAATAAATTTCAGTTATACCTGATAAAAAAATGCACCGGTTGATCCGGTGCATTTTTAGTTTTATGATATTAGCCTTCCGGCAAAAAGCCCGATCCTTTCCGGACCGGGCCAAATGCTTTATGGAAAGGGGTTAGCTTCTGTAGTTTATTTCAGGATGCGCTTATGCTGCGCGTACCATACGATCTTTCCGTTTGCAATAACATTATCATCTTCGTAATAAGCCGAATCCACCCGCCCGTCCTTATAAGTGTCGATCTCTTTATACCATACACTAACGATGTCGTGATTTTTATCACTACGGCCTGTTCTCCATGCATCTACAGTAATAGTAACCTTACTCAGACTATCCCTGCTTTTAGTCCACATCTCTAACAGCCCTGCTTTTGGTCCATCATAAGTAAATCCTGAATGCGACATGAACTCGACAGTATCAGCCATCACGTTCGCCAATGACTTCATGTCATTTGTCTCCCAGTATTTATAGGAATTAAGTACAGTTAATACATCCTGGTCAGATACACTATCAGTCCATGTGGAGGTATAGGCAGGTGTATAAGGAAATTGAACCGGGGTAGCTGATTCACTTTTTTCCTTTTCAGAACTTACAGTTGCAGCCGGCTCAGAATTACAGGCTGCCAGCATACAAAGACAGAATGAGAACGAAATGATCCTTTTCATGTGTTGTTAGTTTTGGGACAATAAAAATTTGAATGATACAAAGGAGAAGGTGTAAACTTTCAAAAGGTTGGAACAGGTAAGGTAGACTAATTTCTGAATATCAGTATCTGTACTACAAAAAGTTATTAAAACTTGATTAATGGATAGATCAAATCAGCTGAAATTCGGGATGGCCTGTCTGCCAGAATAAGAATTTCCACTTTTTGATCAATGATTTTAATATTAATCACAGATTTGGTATGATTAATCACAGATTTGGTATGGATTAAAGGATTACACAGATTATGGGGTTAAATTTAATTCGGCAGCCGGATTCCGGCTGCAGAACTACGATAATTATTGAATTTACAATCCGTGTAATCCTTTAATCCATATCAAATCAGTGCTCAAATCAAATCTAAGCTCAAAACCCATTATCAAATCCGTACTCCAAACCCAGTTCAAATCCGTGCTCCAATCCCTTTCAAAATCTGTGATAAAAAAAAGATGCACCCACTCAGATGCATCTTTAAAATCTTAACTAATCTTCACTATATCACTGGCGTAGCATTCTTAAATTCTCAACGCCTTCCTGTCTCACCAATCTCAATATATATCCTCCAGGACGATAACGGTTCATCCCGTCAAACGTCACTTTGTTTATTCCTTTCTGAAGGGTAATCGCCTTCCTCATAACTTCTCTACCTGCTACGTCCATAAGCACGATCGTCGCATTTTCGTTCCTGTTAGAACCTATGGTCACCCAAATCGTATTTGAGAATGGATTTGGCGCTACGGTCATACTTCTGGCTGTTACTTCAATTATCCGTTCGGTACCGCCCTCGGTGACAGCAATCGTTTCAATTCTTCCTTCTGCTGCCGTATTGCCTGCGCCAACCGTTGCGTCGATAAACCTTTCACATACGAACGACCAGCTGGATGTATAGAATGCCACTTTCACGTGATATGCTCCTGCAGGTAACGATGATATTGTAATACTGTCAGGCGAATTGGTGTAAGTCTGATTGAAAACCGTAACCCAACTATTATTGAATACCTGCACTGCGGCTACAGGCGCTATCAGTCCTTTTACTTTCAGTGAATTTGAGCCAGTTACTACTGAAACCTTGCTGCAATCCGGTGTGCCTGTTGGTGGCGGCGGCGGCGGTGGAGGTGGCGGAGCCGTTGTTCCCACCGTTATATTCTGTGACTTTTCACAAATTGATACCCAACTGGATGAATAGAAGGTCACCCTCGTGAAATATGTACCGGTAGCCAGATTCGGTACTACCAGTGAATCGGGATAATTGGTTAAAGTCTGGTTGAAAACAGTTGCCCAGCTACTGTTAAAGACCTGTACGGTTACAACAGGTGCAAGCAGACCCTTGAATTTAATTGAACTTACATCACCGGTTACCACAATAGTGCTGCAGTTAACAGGTCCTGGTGGCGGTGGCGGTGGAGGCGGCGGCGCGGCATTCCTCGCGTACTGGATCAGCCATTCGTATAAGTTCTTATTATTGGGTGCCGGCCTGTAATCGGGATTGTAGGCATCATTCCACGCATAGTGGAAAGATGAGTCAGCGCCATTACATCCTATCACCGGATAGGTGAAACGACTGTAGCCCGGTTTCAGGCTGTCGAGCGATTTTACCCAATTGATCATGTATTGTTCTGTACATACCCTGTCATTAGCGCAGGATATTCCCCACATGCGCACATTTCCGGTAGCAAGATTGGAAACCTGTTGCGCGTAACCTGGCGTGCCTACGTTTGCAGGGAAACAGTTCGCTACAGGTGCGATGGCCGCCAGCCTGCTGGCGTTGGTTGAACTTGCAGTGGCATACCCCAGGATATTATCCGTACCCCTGCTCATTGCCGTTAGATAGATCCTGTTCAGATCGATACGGTTCGGATAATTGGCAATCACATAATCTATCATGGCTCCCGGATCGATCTGGTATTGTTCTTCCCACTTTGTAACAAAAGGCATTACCACGAAATAGGAAAATTTCTGTCCCAGATGGTCTGTTACCTCATTAGGGAAATGGCCAACGTTCATTCGCCATGGCATTGAATAT
>DASWTK010000292.1:0-11353 GCA_036402175.1 Chitinophagaceae bacterium
TGTACTTCAGGACCGCGGGGGATGGATCCGAAATATTTTTCTGCCAGTTTCACAACATCGGCTGCGTTAACATCACCGCCTACGGTTATTGTTGCATTGTTGGGACCATACCAGCGCAGGAAGAAGTTTTTAAGGTCGTTCACATCCACCCGGTTCAGATCTTCAACATAACCGATGGTAAGCCACGAATAGGGATGACCGTAAGGATAGAGGTTCCTTGCCGCGGTTTCTCCCGCCAGCCCGTAAGGACGATTATCATAATTCTGGCCCCTTTCATTTTTCACGGTAGCGCGCTGGATCTCAAATTTTTTCTGCGTTACAGCGTCCAGCAGGAAACCCATGCGGTCTGCCTCCAGCCACAGCATTTTCTCAAGCTGGTTGCTGGGGACAGTCTGGTAATAATTGGTGCGGTCGCGGTTAGTAGATCCATTGAGCGTGCCACCGGCGTCGGTCACAATCTTAAAATGCTGCTCATCGGCTACGTTATCGCTTCCCTGGAACATCATGTGCTCAAAGAAATGGGCGAAGCCCGATTTCCCGATCTCTTCCCGGGCCGATCCAACGTGATAGGTAACGTCAACATGCACCACGGGATCGCTATGATCTTCATGAACAACTACCGTAAGGCCGTTAGGCAATACGTATTTTTCGTAGGGGATCACGAGTTCTGTGCCCTTTCTCGTGACTTTCTCCACAAGCTTTGCCTGTGCCATCAGCTGCCCGCAGGCGACGATGACAAGCGTTGCTACTAACAACAGTTTTCTTTTCATAAAAATTTAGTTTGATTTTTTAGCGGGAATGAGAAATTAAGTGATTCTGACAGTTGACCCAAACCATTTATACTTTTAATAAGGTAAGACGATTTGCATTCTCATTACCTTCACAAAAATTAAAATAAATGAGGACCAACCATGAAATAGACTACCGCATTATCGGAGAAGAGATGCAGTATGTTGAAATTGAGCTTGACCCAAGCGAAACGGCTATTGCAGAGTCCGGAAGCTTCATGCTGATGGACGATGGCGTTCAGATGCAAACCATTTTTGGAGATGGAAGCGGACAGGAAAAGGGCTTCCTGGGTAAGCTCATGTCGGCCGGCAAGCGGGTACTAACCGGAGAAAGCCTGTTCATGACAGCATTTACCAATACCGGTCATGGAAAGCGGAAGGTAAGTTTTGCTTCGCCATATCCTGGAAAAATAATTCCGCTCGACCTTTCATTGCTGGGTGGTCGACTCATTTGCCAGAAAGACGCCTTTCTTTGCGCGGCCAAGGGAGTGAATGTGGGTATTGCACTTCAAAGAAGGCTGGGTACAGGATTGTTTGGTGGAGAAGGTTTTATCATGCAGAAGCTTGAAGGGGATGGAATGGCCTTTGTTCATGCGGGCGGGCACGTTTTTGAAAGAGAACTGCAGACCGGTGAGCTGATCAAGGTTGATACAGGTTGCATCGTTGCTTATACACAAACCATCGATTTCGATATTCAATTCGTGGGCGGGGTAAAGAACACCCTGTTCGGTGGCGAAGGTCTTTTCTTCGCAACGCTTCGCGGACCGGGCAAGGTCTGGATTCAGAGTTTGCCGATAAGCCGTTTGGCCGGTCGTATATTATCTTATGGAACGGTGAACAGGAAGGAAGAGGGTAGTCTGTTAGGAGGAATTGGGAATGCGCTTGATGGGGACGGGTGGTAAGAACTTGACGGACGGGATCGTGAAAAAATGCAAAATGTAAAATGAAAAATGCAAAATAAGAGAACCCTATTTTGCATTTTTCATTTTACATTTTGACTTTTATTTACATTTCTATTAATTCCTGCTTGTAATCTTCGACAACAATCGCAACACCTCAATATACAACCACACTATCGTTACAAGAAGTCCGAAAGCGCCATACCATTCCATGTATTTTGGTGCGCCCATTGCTGCCCCTTGTTCGATCATGTCAAAATCGAGGATCAGGTTCAAAGCTGCGATGGCAACAACGAACAATGAAAAACCGATTCCGATCATGGAGCTTTCGTGGATCAGCGGCATTTGAATATTGAAAAAACGCAACACAATGGCAAGCAGATAAAATACTGCGATGCCGGCGGTAGCGGTGAATATGATCGACTTAAACCGCTGCGTTGCTTTTATCACTCCAAAATGATAAAGAATATACATTGCAATCACAACTCCGAACGTAATGCCAACTGCCTGCATGATGATGCCGGGAGCAGTTTCTGCAAATACATAATTGTAATAAGCTGAAATTCCACCAACAAAAACTCCCTCAAGTATGCCATAAGCGGGAGCCAGCCAGGGTGATAACCTTGGCCTGAAAGAGATCACCAGCGCAACCACCAGTCCGCCGATTGCTGCGGCTAGTATCCAGGGAAATACATTCTTGCCCTGGTAAAAAGCATTCCATGTGAACGCGGCGCCAGCTAATACCATCAGGAAAAGAAAACCGAACTTGTTCAGCGTTCCCCTTTCGGTCATTACACCATCTGCTTCAATCGGCAGGTTTTTTTCAAAGGTTTTTTGGGTTAGGGTAGGGTTACCCGACTTGAATAAGGCCATAATTGGATTATTTTAGACAGGAAAAGTACGAAAAGAATTGCTGATATGGAAGAGACGATAAAAAGTCAAAATTCAAAATGTAAAATGCAAAATTGGGATCTCTTTTTTTGAATTTTTCATTTTACATTTTGAATTTTCAGCAACACTTCCTTAATCTCCTTATAGTGCGTCCATGGAATAAAATGCGTTCCATTAGATAGCATTAGTTCGCCCACGAGGTTTGCGTTTTTAAGCATTTGCTTTCCGAATTCGACGTTGGCGGGAGGGACCCATGAATCATTTTCGCCGTGAATAAAATAAACGGGTATGCGGATCCTGATGAAGTCTGCCTTCAGATCCCGAAGGTCCTGTTTCAGATACCAGAGTTCTTTATTGGATGGCCTGAATGCGCCCGGCAGAAAATAGTTCAACGGAGTTTTGAAAAGCGCGACCCGCCATCGTTCGGCTTTTTCTTCGGCGGGATCTATGGAGCCGGAAATAATCACAAGTCCATTGTAACTGGCAGGTTGATCGGCTGCCATTTTTATAATGAGCGGACCGCCCAGTGAATGTCCGATCAGATAAACCGGCTTTTTATTACCGACCTGCTTCCACCACTCGTTCAGGATGGTCGCCTGATCACTCAGGTTCATAACTTTTCCAAAATCACTGTAACCAAATCCCGGCCGGTCAACCGACATGATCCTGTATCTAGCCAGCAATTCCTTATCCTGCATGTACTGGATGAAGGCGTTCCAGCTTCCCGGAGTTCCATGAATAAAAACAAGCGATGGTTTGTCTTCATCGCCCGCGCTCGCGTAATGGATATTGCGTTTATTCACCACTACCGATTTAACGGTAACGTCCAATCCCTTATCACGGAATTGTTTTTTCGCTTCTTCGTCGGTTATGCGAAAACTCATACATCCCTGGGCAAGAAATGACCACAGCACCATGAATAAAATGAAGATGTAAAAAAGTTTTTTGAATGGCCTTTTCATCATGTAGTCATGATGGGTTATTACTGAAAGTTAATCCGGTCATATTTCAATAATAGCAATTTTGCAATCCACTCAATGTAAGCAGGCTTACAATCCCAACATCATTTTCTCCTTGGAGGTCGCTGATTACCTGGACGCTGCTGGTCAGGAGGCCGCTGGTCATTGGGCCGTTGCTGATCAGGTGGCCGCTGGTCATTAGGCCTTTGCTGATCTTTTGGGCGTTGCTGCTGCGACCGTTGCTGTTGTGACGGCTGATTCCTTTGCTGCGATGGTTGCTGCCCCTGTTGCTGTGCCGGTTTTTGCGGTTGCGGCCTTGCCTTCTTTTTACGCTCCGATTTTTCTAACGTGCGAAGACTGATCTGCCCAACCACATCTACAAATTCAGGTTCAACCTCTTTTGGTTTGGAAGTAGTTACGTCCACTGCCTCCAGTTCTTCGGGGACGATGCCCTGCGCGTTCAGCTGCTGAATCTTTTTTACCCGTTCAATGGTCAGCGGGTATTGTTTATTGCTATCGGGCAATGTGTACCACAACAGGTTTTTGAATATATCTTTTTTGATCAGGAAAGCGGTGCCTTTGGTAACTCTGATGGTATCAGCATTGTCAGGGAAAAACTGAAGTGCATCCAGGTAAGTATCAAGTTCGTAGTTAAGACAGCATTTCAACCGGCCGCACTGGCCACTCAGTTTACTTTGGTTGATCGACAGGTTCTGGTAACGGGCGGCGGTTGTATTCACAGATTTGAAATCGGTGAGCCAGGTACTGCAGCATAGTTCACGACCGCAGCTGCCAATACCACCAACTTTGCCCGCCTCCTGTCTTGCGCCGATCTGACGCATTTCAACTTTTACATGGAATTCTTTCGCCAGAATCTTGATCAGTTCACGGAAGTCTACCCGATCGTCTGCGATGTAAAAGAAGGTTGCTTTTCGTCCGTCGGCCTGGATCTCTACCTCGCTCACCTTCATATTAAGGTTCAATTGCTTGGTAATTGCCCTGGTCCGGATAAGCGCCTCTTTTTCCCTTGCCTTGTTTTGGATCCAAACATCAATATCCCTGTCTGAAGCCCTGCGAAGCAGCTTTTTCATTTCAGGGTCCTGCTCTTTTATGCCTTTCTTTTTCAGCTGGATTCTTACCACTTCACCTGTCAGGCTTACGGTGCCTACATCAAAACCGCTGACTCCTTCAACAGAAACGATGTCGCCTTTTTCGAATAAATGAACAGTAGTATTTTTAAAGAAGTCTTTCCTGCTTCCATTATTAAAGCTCACTTCAATTACCCGGCAGGCGCTTTCGGTATCGGCAAATGGAAAATTTGCAAGCCAATCGTGAACATTCATCCTGTTACATCCGCCGCTGCTGCAACCTCCGTTGCTTTTACATCCCGCCACTTTCCCTCCGGCAGTTTCACATCCGCTACATCCCATATTTGTTGAATAACAATAGTAAAGAATAATGTTTTGAAGGGGGAACAGTCAATCAGGTGCGCGTAGTGCTGGTTACTGCCGCTTCCGGGCTGGTGAAGTAGGTCTTCACATATTTTGACATCAGCTAAATTGCCAGCTTATCAGATGCCTATGGAAGTTGCAAGCAACTCGAATGTATAGCGATGTAAATACTGCTATTTATAATCACAAAAATCATGGTACTCGCTATCATGCACAAATCAAACGTCCTCCTTTCAGACCTCAGGGTCCGATTTACAAATATAAGCTTCATGAATGAAATTCGGTCAGTTGAGAGTGATGAGCTCGTTTCTGGCGATTATGTGGTATAGTTTGATGGTCAGGGCATGGAACAGCAGCTTGGCGTTGGCATTCCTTTCAATATAATAAACAGCGTTGTCCAGCTCCTGGATCATTGACTGCTGTTGTTCGATGGTGGCGATCTTGTTTAGGCGGGCGGCAAAGTCCTTTTCGTTTTCAGGCAGGTCAATGTGCCCGGCGCCCATTGCCTCCAGCCTGATAGCCTGCTCCAGCAGGTGATTGAAGTAACGGAGAAACTGTTTCTGCTTTTCCCTTCCAAGCTTGCTGGTCTCGTCAACCCATTTTACCTGGGCAACCGGACCGGTTTTCAAAATAGCATTCAGCCAGCTCCTGAGGTAGCCCTGCCAGTCCTCCTCGGCATGCTGAAGAAGCAACATCGCCTCGCGGTAATTTCCTTCACAGACTGCGGCGGTTTGCCTCGCCAGTTCAGGCTGTACATTGGCCCGGCTAACCAGCGCGCTGGTTATGTCACTGGTAGAAAGGGTTGGTATCTTCACAAGCTGCGTACGGGAAAGGATGGTGGGCAGGATCTGGGATTCATTTTCCGCTACCAGTATAAAAAGCGTATTCGGCGGCGGCTCCTCAATCAGTTTCAGCAGTTTGTTTCCTTCATTTCCCAGGTATTCGGGCATCCACATCACCAAAACCTTATACTCGCTTTCAAAAGTTTTCAGGTTCAGCTTGCGGATGATATCGGCGCATTCATGAGCCGTGATATTTCCCTGTTTATTTTCCGCTCCTATGAACTGAAGCCAGTCGTATACATTACCATAAGGATGTAGTTTGACGAATTCCCTCCACTGAGAAATATAATCGGTGCTTATTGGTTTATCACCGGCTTTACTTGGAATCACCGGGTACGAAAAATGCAGATCGGGATGGATCAGGTCGTTGGCACGCCCGAATCCTGGCAAACCTTCAATCTGATCGGGATGAACAAATGCAGGCGGCGTCGTTGGCTCTGCAGTTCCGAAAAGATCTGTTATAGCATGTGCTTTTGCCACGGGCAGGCTTACGATGTATTGCGCAAACGCTATCGCCAGCGGCAATGCACCGGAACCATCCTTACCAAGGAAAAGCAATGCATGACTTAACCGGTTATACTCTACCATTTCAGCCAGGTGATGCTTAACTTCCTCCTGGCCTATGATGTCTTTGAATAACATTCAGTAAGATGTGCTGTTCTGAGTGGGCTAATTAAGATGTTTCGTGATCTCGGCGTCCATAGGCTTCACCTTGCTTCTGTAAACCGCGATCAACTTACCGTTTTTATCCAACAGGAATTTTGTAAAGTTCCATTTGATGATGGGTTCTTCCGCGCCAATCTTCCTGGCCTCATCGGTGAGGTATTGGAATAAAGGATGAATATCATCTCCCGTCACAGAAACTTTTTCAGCCATTGGGAAAGTAACCCCGTAATTCTTTTTGCAGAACTCCTGGATGTCGGCAATGGTGCCTGGTTCCTGCTGACCGAAGTTATTCGCCGGAAACCCAACGATCACCAGTTTGTTCTTGTATGTTTCATACAACTGCTGCAATTCAGCGTATTGAGGTGTGAATCCGCACTTGGAGGCAGTGTTCACGATCAGAATGTTCTTCCCTTTGAATTTTGCAAAGTCAATATTACCTCCATCAAGTCCCTGAACTTTAAAATCGTAAATATTCTTTGCGGGAGAGGTTATCATTAAAGTAAAAGCAATCAACAAAACCTTCAACATAAATTATCGCTTTAAGTGGATTACAAATTTCAGCAAAATTCCGGTATCAAAGTAAAATGATTAGTATTCATATGCGCCCAGGTCCGGAGTATTAACACGTTGTTTGCCATCAAGGTCAAACAATATTCCTATCGGAATGCCCGCATTGATGGCCGGCGATCCGTTCTGCAGACGGTAATTGTAAATTCTTTTCTGGATATCAATGGTATCGAAGCGCGGGTCAATATTTGCGATGATGTTGGTGCGGGTAATATTGGCGGGATTATTTTTTACTCTCCACAGGCAATTGTTAAACGAAACATCAAAAACCCCGCTTCCCTGTTTTAACACCACCACTTCATCATCCACACTGCCGCTCTCTGCCCAGAAAATGGAGTTGCGGAAAATTGCGGTAAGGTTGTGCGTAAGGAAACCTGCGCCTTCCTTCACGAAATTGGTTACCTGTAATACCGGTTCTTTGTGAAGGATGTATGAATTGGAATAAGAAGCAACGGTGCAATGATCAAAACGATAGTCGCCCCCATACGCAAGGATGATATTCTTGCCGCAATTGCTTACCACGCAGTTCCTTGCGTTGATACTGCTTTGCAGTCCGATGATGCCGGCATCGAAAATATTATCGATTATGCATTCATTCAGCGCAAGCTTTGGCGCTGCATTCAATGAGGGCTTCTCAACAACAATTCCCTGGTACGCGTTCACGATGTTTGTGAAATTGAGTTCGTTGTTGCGACTGCTTCCCCTGAAATAAATTCCCGGCCAGCTTCCTGGATAATCCCTGTAAGGTTCATCAAGACGGTCACCCCTGAAGTGTACTCTTGTACTGTCATATTTATCACCCATCACTTTCAGGGTTCCATCTACAATGAACGGAGCATCGGCATGCAGAAAGATTTTCGTTCCTGCTTCAATGGTAAGGGTAGCGGTTGTATCTATCAGCAGACCACCGAGAATAACATATGGCAGACGATTATCCCAGACAACGTTACCCGTTAGTTTCCTGCTTCGAAGAAAATTTGCGTTCTGTCCCCATGCCTCCAGTTGAACCCAGTTTGTATTTCCATTGTAGGTAATGCTGATGCTGTCCTGCACAATAAAAGGCAGCGTTCCTCCGGCAGGATCAATATGAACGGAAACAAAAACATACAGGCTGTCGCCCGCTTCCATTTCCAGGTTGGTGATCTCAGGACCCTTAATTCCATCTGCGTTAATTCTGAAGGCCGATGTCTGTCCGCCGGCAAGCCTGATAGAATTTATGCGAAGTTTCTGATCATTCTCATTATAAATCCTGAATAATTTAGTAATAGATCCAACAGACGTGAAGACAGTATCGAATGTAATTGTTTCTTCGGATGTACGTAACCGTGCATCGGAGCTGGTGATGAAGGATTCTTTTTTACATGCGGTAAGCACACAGGCCGCAGCCAGTAAGAAAATAAAAAATGATTTCATGCGGTTCTCAAAAATAGCAAGTTGTACTCATTAATACTATTCTGTTTTTTAGCGCGCTATACCTTCCGCGATGCCGCATAACCCAGCGTAAGTAAACTGAGCGTTGCACCCGCCTTCACAATTTCTGAACCGCATGCTTCAAGCGTTGCGCCGGTTGTAATGACATCGTCCACAAGCAAGACATGACGGCCCGACAAATTAGCTGCACCGGATATGCAAAAGCGTCCTTCCATATTCTTCCAGCGCTCTACGCGGTTCTTTCGGGTTTGGGTTTCAGTAGTGCTTGTTCGTTCTACTGCATTCATTAAAACTGGTTTACCATTAATTTCAGCAATTCCGTTGCATAGGATGGCCGCCTGATTGTAACCGCGTTTCCTTTCTTTTTTTGGGAATAATGGAAGGGGGATCAGAGAATCGATACCGGCGAATTCTGTTTCACCAATTGCCTGTGCCATTAAACGACCGCAGTAAACGCCCACTTCTTTCCTTCCTTTGTACTTAAGCTGGTACAATAATTTTTCGAGTATCGAATCTTTGGTAAGATAAAAGATGGAAGCCGCGTGCCTGACGGGCAGTCGTCCCCAGAATATTTTTTCTGTTGGATTGCCGGAATGAAATTGAAACCTGGTATAAGGCAATTGATGGATGCAACGGAAACAGAGCAGCTGATCTTTTTTTACAAGGTCGCTTCCGCAACCATGACATACCTGCGGAAAGAATAAATGTGTGACGGATCTGGTGATCGTTTGTATGGCATTCATGTATCAGAACAGATAGCGGTAGAGTTCATCCACCCGTCCCATGGTAATGACTTCAATATTGAATTTCTGATTGGCCAGGCCTTTCTGGTTATACTTCGACACAATTATTTTTTCGAATCCCAGTTTCTCTGCTTCGGCGATGCGTTGTTCGATGCGGTTGACCGCGCGGATCTCCCCGCTCAATCCAATCTCGCCTGCAAAACAACTGTGATAAGGTAATGGAACATCTTCGAAAGAACTTAGCAATGCAGCCATCAATGCCAGGTCGATAGAAGGATCTTCCACTTTAAGACCACCCGCGATATTCAGGAACACATCTTTTACTCCGAAATGAAAGCCTCCGCGTTTCTCCAGCACGGCCAGCAATAACTGCAACCGCCTGAGATCATATCCGCTCACAGTTCTCTGAGGTGTTCCATAAACAGAAGTGGTTACCAGTGCCTGCACTTCAATTAATAACGGCCGGAGTCCTTCAATAGTAGAAGCGATCGCTACTCCGCTCAGCTGATCTTCTTTTTGCGTAATGAGAATTTCGCTTGGGTTGGTGACAGCGCGCATACCCGCGTCGGTCATTTCATAAATTCCCAATTCAGCCGTGCTGCCAAAGCGGTTCTTCAGTGTGCGAAGAATCCGGTAAGCATAATGCCTGTCGCCTTCAAACTGCAACACGGTGTCAACCATGTGCTCAAGAATCTTTGGTCCTGCAATGGATCCGTCTTTAGTGATATGACCAATCAGGAAAACCGGAATGTTGGTGTCTTTCGCAAAGCGTTGAAATTCTGCAGCGCATTCCCTGATCTGCGAAACGCTTCCCGGCGATGATTCAATGTAAGGCGATTGCAAAGTCTGAATGGAGTCGATGATCACCAGCTGCGGTTTCAGTTTTTTTATCTCCTGGAAAATTACCTGTGTGAGCGTTTCAGTGAGAAGATAAAAATTTGAATTGTGCATTTTCAAACGATCAGCCCGCATCTTGATCTGTTGCTCGCTCTCTTCTCCACTGATATATAAGGTTGTAATATTACTCAGCGCTAATCCGCTCTGGAGAAATAAGGTTGATTTGCCGATGCCGGGTTCTCCTGCAACCAGTACAATACTGCCAGGAACAATACCACCACCAAGAACCCTGTTGAGCTCACCATCTTTTGTGAGCAACCTTTTTTCTTCGCTGCTGGAGATCTCTTCAAGTGCAACAGTTTTTCCGGAATGAGTTTCGCCTGAAACATCTTTCCAGGTATTTTCTTTTAACTTGTTGTCCTTGACGATCACTTCTTCAACCAAAGTATTCCATTGATCGCATGAAGGACATTTGCCTGACCACTTGGGTGATTCGTAGCCGCAGTTGGAACAAAAAAATGCAGTTTTGATAACAGACTTCATTGAAAATTGAATTAAGGAACGGAATTGATCCCGAAGTTAAGGGAGTTGAAAGCAGTTATGGAGATGAGAAAATTTTTCAGAAGTTCAAACAAAAAAGTTGCTCGATTTGTATAAAGTAAAAGGGCCAGCAAGACTGCTGACCCCTTACTTACTAACCCATTAAATTCTTGCACTAAATTACAAATTAGCGCCACATTACAAAATAAATTTTTGATGCTGTGAATAACTTTTGCGATTTATTAGAACGCTCTTTCCGCACCCTCAAAAATTATAACAATTTATTGATTATTAGAGTGTTACCTTGCCTTGCGTGAGTATCCGAAAAGCGCGCGGCAATTTTGGCAGCAAGCTGTAACCGGGTACAAAAAAGGTGACAAAAAAGCGTCAAAAAGATGGCATAAATACCGCTTTAATAATTGGTTATTCATTTGATGTATTAATCTGAAAAAAGAAGAAAGATGACAACTGAGATCATGGTAGTTTCTATTATTTTTCTGGTGATCGGTATGGTGGTTTCCGGAATTTTAAAGAGCAAATTCAATACTTATGGCAAAATACCGCTCAGAAGCGGTCTTACCGGCCGGGAAGTGGCTGAAAGAATGCTTCGCGAGAACAATATACCCGACGTAAAGGTGGTTTCGGTTCAGGGTTTCCTGTCTGACCACTATAATCCCGTAACCCGGACCGTGAACCTGAGCCCTGAGGTTTACCAGGGCAATTCCATCGCTTCGGCCGC